>CAMLEL010000070.1 GCA_946478935.1 uncultured Armatimonadota bacterium | reverse complement strand
AGCATAGTCGACCAACACTCCAATTCCTGTGTCATTGGTCACCGCCTCAAACCGACCTGGAACTGGGCGAATTTGCTCGATTGCTTCCTTGAGATCCGACAGCTTGTATCCAAGCGCAATCAGTCCGCTCGCAGCAGAGATCAGATTCTCGACGTTGTAGTCCCCCCCCAGTCGGACTCTCACACCAATCCGATCTGACCCTGCGCAAAGCTCAGCTTGGATTGAATCCACCTCCACTGACCGTTTCCCGACACCGACGTCATATTCGCAGTCATGCGTCCAGTAGCGAACCGCTTTATCTGACAATTCGTGGGAGAGAGTGGCAGCTGCGGTGTCGTCCATGTTCAAGGCACCCCTGAACGTCTTCTTTGTCTGTTTGGGCAATTCGAGAAACAATCGGCTCTTTGCCGCCTCATAGTCTTCCATGGACCCGTGGAAGTCGAGATGGTCCTGCGTGAGGTTGGTGTAAACGCCCGCATCGAATTCCACGAACTCGCAACGATGCTCGGCTAAAGCATGAGATGAAACTTCCATCGCCATTGCCTGGACTCCTTTGTCTCGCATTTCGGCCAATAGGGACCAAAGTTCGACCGGGAAGGGAGTCGTATTCCCCAGTTCACGCTCTTCGCCAGGGATCTGAAAGCCCAAAGTTCCCAAATAACCAGCTCGCATTCCGAGCGCGGTCAGGATATCGCGAATGAGCCAAGCCGTGGTCGTTTTTCCATTGGTGCCCGTGACACCGATCACTTTCATCGACCGAGTCGGAAATCCGTAAAAGCGGTCGCAGATTTGGCACGCCGCATCATTGAATTCGATTCTCGAACCATGCAGTTGGATCGCAGCGAGTCCCAGATCCTTGGCACGATTAAAGCCTGCATCAGAGTGGACCACGGCTGCGGCGGCTCCCTTTGCCCTTGCGTCTTCCAGAAAGGTGTGCGAATCGGTAGTTGTGCCCGGGTTACAAACAAAGAGGGCCGCGTGAGTGAGGTTCCGGGTGTCCTGGGTGATGGATTCCACGTCCGTATCCGTAACCGCCGCTTGTACGACTCGAATGGATTGGATCAGCTCAGAAAGCTTCATCTAGGCATGGTCTCAGCATCGGTTTTGGAAGTGACTCCCACGTGTTCAGGTGTACCAGAACTTGGACGGAAATCGAGCCTCCTAATCACTGCTCGAGCCAATTCTAAGTAGGCGGGTCCTGCGACCTGAGCGCCATAGATCGCACCACCGCTCGGGCGGTCGACCATCACCAAAATCATCGCTTTAGGATCCTCCGCGGGAAGGAATCCAACGAAGTTGGACACATTGCCGCCCCCGCGCCCCATACGCTGAGCCGTTCCGGTTTTGCCGGCCATCCGGTAACCCGGAATCCGTAGAGTTTTGCCAGTACCCCTTTCCGATTCGAAAACGGATTCCATGTACCGCATCATTTGGGAACTCGTCTCGGGAGAGAAGACCTTTTTGCCTTGCACCGGTTCACGTTCAACTCCCCCAACAGATCGGATGAGTTGGGGTTGCATCCATAGTCCTCCGTTCCCTAATGAGGTGAAGCCTGCCGCAAGGGAAAGCGGAGTGACGTCCATCGACTGGCCAAATCCCCAGCACATAAGTTGAAGTGTCTTGGCGACTTCCTCCGGGAAGACCTGCCCCGCTTTCACATTGGGCAAGTCCAAGTCCGGCTTTGCGAGAAATCCAAGGTCATCGAGGAACTGCCTATAGGGATCGTAACCGATGAGGCACGCCCACTGTGCGGCGCTCACATTGCAACTGACAGCAATGGCTTTTTCCAAGTCAACGGTGCCGTGGCTGCGCGATCCATGGTGGAGGTCGCATTGAATTCGATAAGGTCCTTTCTTGAGCGCACCCGTACAATTCCAAGTCCAACCGGCCGAGACCTTCCTATCTTCGATGGCTTTGGCCTCGGTCAGAATCTTCATGGTCGAACCAGGCTCCCAATAGTCTTGAATGCTGGGATTGAAGTCGGCTGGCTTACCGTCCGGCCCCTGTCCATTCCTTGGGTCATAAGTTGGCCAGTTCGCCATCGCAAGCACTCGACCAGTTTTGGGCTCGATCACAATGGCAACACCAGCTTTGGCTTTGTTGCTTACGACAGCTCGCCGAATCGATTGGAAAGCAACTTCCTGCAGCATCGAGTCAATGGTTAACACTACGTCCGACCCATCGATACGCGGAGTGGATTCGTCTTCCATTCGCATCGGAAGATAGGCGCCGGTTCGGTCGACAAGTCCAGTCGACTTTCCAGCAACGCCGCTCAGAGCATCGGCAAGGGACAGTTCAACTCCTTTTCGCGAACCATCCTTTCCGACCATGCCGACGAGCGAGCTAGCGGCCATTCCCATTGGATAAAAGCGTTCACCTGTTGGATCAGCTGAAAGTCCATCCGCCCGCCATTTGGTTTTTACGGCGAGGACCTTTCTTCGCTCTTCGGCAGAGAGAGAGGCGGGCCACACGACATCACCTTGGGACCGCTCCATCAGCTCCCGGATTTCGCCAGCCGACATCCCTGCCGCCTGACCCAGGTCGAGGTAGAACCCTTGAGTCCGCGGAACTTTCGCATAGTTCATATGCAGTGCATAAACACCGTGGTCCCGCGCCAACACTTTCCCGTCGGCAGACAATATCTGGCCGCGCCTAGGCTCCTCCGTAGTCGAAACGATGAAGCGCTTGGACGCTTTTGCGCGATCTCGTATGTCCGAGCTACCTAGAACCTGGACCCTGGCTTGGCTATAGATAGCGCCGCCAAAAAGCAGGGCAGCGCCAACGCTTACCAGTCTCAATCGAGGATTTCTATCTGCGAGCAACGATGACACGGCTACTTCCAGACGATTTGGGAGCCAAATCCGGTGCAACCATTCCGTTGCGCTTGGCCCAAAGTTTAAGCGACGCCTCATCGGACAACGCCTCGATTTGTCTGGCTAGAGCCGACTGTGCCGCCACTGCCGCCTTCAATCGTCGATTTGCGGCGATTCCTTCCCTGCGTGCTTTTTCAACCATCACGTGACCAAAGAGGCTGCTTGCCCCAAAGACAAGCACGGCTATAACGCCGAACGTGAGCGCACCTTGCATGACAAGGGCGCCAGTGTTCCCGCGTACTCCCGTTACTCGAGCCCGCGGGCGGACATGGATATTCGGTTTTGCAATCGGTATGGCACTCATGTTTCTAATGGGACCCTCCATGGTCCCTGGTCTTACTCCTAACCCATCCTCCTTGCGGCACGCAGTTTTGCACTACGACTGCGCGGATTCCGGGCGACCTCTGACTCGGATGGGACTCGGGGCTTCTTGAACATTTCCTCGTATCCTTCATCCGACAAATCTTTTATGGCCAGCTTGGCTGCTCGATCTTCACCTGAGTGGTAGCTCAAGATTGCCATCACGCCTCCTGGCTTAAGTCTTCTGCCGATTTCGACAATCGCTTCATCCAACTCCTCAAGCTCGCGGTTCACATAAATCCGAAACGCCTGGAAAGTGCGAGTAGCCGGATGGATCCGCTTGTCTCGGGCTCGTGGCGGGATCGCGGCCAAAACGCAGTTCACCAAGTCCTGGGTGGTTCGAAGTGGTGATTCCTTTCTTCGAGCAACGATTTCCCTGGCAATGGCTCTCGCCCATCGTTCGTCACCCAAGTCCCACATCACACGCTCCAGTTCATTCAGTGACAGGCGGTTCACCACCGCCGATGCAGGCTCACCGCTGCTTCGGTCCATCCGCATGTCGAGCGGACCTGCCTCGCGAAAAGCTATGCCTCGGCTGGCATCGTCAACTTGCGCACTGTTGAGACCCAAGTCCAAAAGAATTGCGTCAGCCGTCCAACCCAACCGGTCCATCTCCGTGGGAAGCTCACGATAATCTGCTCTCAAAAAATGGACATCCACCCCTTCCGGGTGACCGATTCGCACCTTCGCCAGATCAAGCATGGATTCATCCCAATCCACGCCGAGAAATCTGCCGCCGGGAGAAATCTTGGCAATCATGGCCGTCGAATGACCCGCCAAACCCATTGTTCCGTCGACCACGGTCGCACCCGGCTTGAGGGGAAAGATCTCCAAAAGCTCTCCGAGCATGACTGGGTCGTGCTGCGGTCGCCCCATTAATCCACCATCATGGGCCGTCCGCCGGCCACCATCTCGTCGTAGGCTTCCTTGATTTCGCGACGACGTTCGGCACGATAGCCTTTTTTGTCCGCTTCCCAAAGGCCGCGCTGCTCTGGATCCCAGAGCTGGATCACATCCACCACCCCGATCATCTGAACTTTCTTCGTGATTTCTGCCCGCTTCAGCAGGTCCGATGGCATAATGACCCGCCCCTGTGGATCGCAGTTCAAGTTGTACTTGACCCCCGAATACATCAGCATCGTGTAGGTCTGAGTCCCATCGTTCATGGGGTCGAAGCTGCGCAGGTAATCGAGTTGGCGTTGAAAGTCCTTGGCTCGGTACAGGCCGATGCAACCCACGTTCATCAGAGTCGCAACAAAGTTCGCGCCGAGCAAATCTCGATCCGGCTTGGGAATCAGCAGCCGGTGCTTGGAGTCGATCACTTGCGTGTCGTAGACACCAAATGGCTCTTCTCTTTGAATCGATCCGTTTCCTGCCACGAGCGATCACTTCCGACTTCCTGCACTGCTTGGTGGCAAAACGGCGATTCCATCCATGGATTCGCCGCCCGCCGAATTCTGGGAAGAGCACCCCGCCCTGCCCCGTCAACCCAATGCCTTCCTAGCTAAGGTCTGACATTGAGAAATATACAGCACAAAAATGGGCGATGTAAACACCTATCTGGGGAAAAATGGGGAATATTATCCAATATCTACATAAAGAAACATATGTCTACTAATAATTAAGCCGAATAGCAGTCCGAAGCGGTTATTACCGCAACGAAAATTTGAAAATTGAGGGAGTATCGAGATAGTCCGTGCAGTTCAGGCCGTTTCCTGCAATGCGCTTTTGAACTGCTCTTGGTAGATGGCTTGGTAGATTCCTTCGCGTGCAACGAGTTCGGCATGCTTGCCGGAATCGACGACTTCTCCGTGCTCGATCACATAGATGCAATCGGCATTCACAACCGAAGACAGGCGGTGGGCAATGATGAAAGTGGTTCGACCCTTCATGACGCGATCCAAAGCGCTTTGAACCCTCGCCTCTGTTTCGCCGTCCAGTGCCGAGGTGACATCGTCAAGGATGAGGATGGCCGGATCGGTGAGCAGTGCCCTAGCCAGAGCGAGCCGCTGCTTTTGCCCGCCACTTAGTTTGATCCCATCTTCACCGATCATGGTCTCATATTTATCTGGCAGTTCCTCAATGAACTCGTGCAGGTCGGCGATGCGACAGGCTTCGATCGCCTCTTCATCGCTTGCCTGCGGATTCCCATACTTGACGTTTTCAAGGATCGAGACGCTGAACAACACGTTTTCTTGGGCGACCATGGCAACCTTGCGGCGAAGCGATTCCAAACGCACTTCGGCAAGGTCCCATCCGTCAACTCGCACGGCTCCTGATGTGGGGTCGTAGAACCTCATCAGCAAATTCATTAACGTGCTCTTACCTGCACCGCTATGCCCGACGAGGGCGACAACTTCACCGGGGTTAACCGAAAGTGTGATGCCTGCAATCGCTTGCTTTCCGCTCACATATTCAAACACCACATTGTCGAACTCGACATGACCCTCGACGCGCCCTGGCAATGACGGAGCGTTGGGCCGGTCCTCGATGTCCGGTCGTGTGTCGAGCGTCTGAAACACCCGATCCATCGCCGCCAATGCCCATTGCAAGGAGTTGTTGAAGTCAACAACTCTCACCGCCGGGTTGAAAACGAAAGCGATATAGAACGTCAGCGCCACCAGGACACCGGTGGTCAACGCCCCTTGCTGAACGAGCGACCCGCCATAGGCATAAACCAAACCAGTTCCCAGAGCGGAAATGACGCCTGAGACCAAACCGAGCCGCCGGTTCAAGTGAACCTGTCTCATATCGACGTGAAACTTGGAGCGGACCGACCCCATGAAACTCTGCGTTTCGTAATCCTCCTTCACAAAGGCTTTCACCACACCGATGCCGGCAATCTTTTCCGCCAGTTTGCCAAGCATCTCGTCCCATAGGCGACGCTGCTCTTGGCTTACTTCGCGAATGTGTTTGAGAAACGTCAGGTAGCTGATCACGTAAAAGGGGATCAGCGCGACGATCATGACCGCGATTCGCCACTCCAGAAAGAAGAGCATGCCAATGACTGCAACCAAGGTCACGATGTCGCTGATGAATGTCACCAACTGCCCTTGAATCAAACCTTGGATCAACTCGATATCGCCTGTGACGCGCGCCATGATCTTGCCCGTTTGAGTCTGGTTGTGGTAGGCGAGCGACAGGCGTTGAAGGTGCTTCCAGGTCGCAAACCTCAAGTCGAAGACAAAGCGGTGCCCGATCCAGGTCAGGGTGTAACTATTGGCGAAGCTTAGGGCGTTGCGCAGAAAGATAACGGCGACCAGACTGATCGCCAGCCACAAAATAGTTCTCTCGCCCGCAGATTGCCGACTTGCAATGTCACGTTCCTCTCGCTGAACCTTGGCTCTCAACTCAGGCTTTGAGACATCCTGCGATTCGGAGAGAATTGCTTCGCGTCTCGCTTTGGCGTCCAACGTTGGCTTGATGCCGTGGTCAATGGTTGCTTGAAAAAGGCGCGGCGGAACAATTTGGAGAAGGGTGACCAATAAGGTTAGAAGGATTGCCAGCACAACCCGGCCGCGATACGGCTGCAGAAAGGTCAGGGTTCGCCTGAAGGAACGCAAGTCGAAGGTTTACCCGAGTATCGACTTTGATAAACCAAGAAGCCCCCCGCATTCAACGAGAGGCTTCCAAACGAGCTGAGATTCAACGTTGCTACGTGCGCAACGCCTCTCTCAATAGACCCCAAGCGCCAACGACTGACGCCAAGGTC
Organism: uncultured Armatimonadota bacterium; assembly: GCA_946478935.1. The sequence continues at coordinate 2,004 of CAMLEL010000070.1, read as the reverse complement.
ACCGTCACGATTACGAACGTGTACATTTCGATAGACGTCGCGGCTTACGAGTTGCCGCATTAATGTTGTCAGCCGCTTTCGATCGACCTTGCCCGGCTTGATTACCAGTACAGACTATGAACTGGCGCAAATGCTGATGAAAGAATTGCGGGGTTCGTTAGCTTCGAAGCTTCAACCAGCTAACTTTCGAATGCGTTGCCCCGATGGCCCACGATTAAGTCTGTAAGCCGACTTCATAATAGGACATGCAGTCAGAGTTGCTCGACCAACTGAGCGACCGCGTCCTGATTTGGGACGGGGCGATGGGAACCCAGATTCAGGCGGCGCAATTGACGGCCGATGACTTTGTGTTGCGGGACGATCCCTCTTTGCCACCGAAAGTTCGCGAAGTAGCCCAGCGATTGGATGGGAAGAACCTGGATGGCTGCAATGAGCTTCTCGTGTTCACACGACCCGACGTGATCGAAGCAATCCACGCTCGCTATTACGATGCAGGCTCGGATTTGGTGGAAACCAATATGTTTGGCTGCACTTCGATTGTTCTTGCCGAATATGGCATCGAGGATCTGGATTACGAAATTGGCAAGCGTGCTGCACAAATCGCCGTTCAAGCTCGAAACAAGGCAGGAACCGGCAAGTTTGTTGTCGGAGCGATTGGGCCCGGCACCAAGCTTGTCAGTTTGGGTCAATGCACGTTCGACGAGTTGGAGCTGACCTACGCGAGTGCGTTCCGGGGAGCATTGGAAGAAGGTGTGGATGCACTGCTCCTGGAAACGTTGCAGGACCTGCTAATGGTCAAGGCCACGATCATCGGCGCCCAGCGCGCAATGGCCGAGACCGCTCGCACAGTCCCGCTCTTCGTTCAAATCACAATCGAACAGACCGGAACAATGCTCCTAGGTAGCGATATCGGAGCGGCATTGAACATGCTTGAAGCCTTTCCCGCCGTCAAGGCTATCGGTATCAACTGCGCTACCGGACCGGTCGAAATGGCGCCACATGTTCGTTTTTTGGGTGACCATTCAACCCGTCCCCTTACGGTGCAACCTAACGCAGGGCTCCCGATGATGGAGGGCGGGCAGGCCGTCTACAAACTCTCTCCGGAGGAGTTGGCACACCACCACGAGCGGTTCGTGCGAGACCATGGCGTTGCTTTGGCCGGAGGGTGCTGCGGCACGACTCCCGAACACATCCGCGCTGTGAGTCAAAGAGTCGGTGGCAAGAGTCATGCCGACAATGCGCTTTGTCGGCGCGTTCGCACACTTTACCCAGGATTAGATTTCCGAATGGGAACGGATGAGAAGGCTGCTGGACTCAAGCTTGTCGGCTGCTCTTCACTTTATCAATTTGTCCCTTTCGAGCAGGATGCCAGTTACTTGATCGTGGGTGAAAAGACGAACGCAAACGGCTCAAAGGCGTTCCGTGAGATGCTGGCAGCAGAGAACTGGGAGGGTCTCACAGAGCTTGCCCGCGAGTTGGAAGGCGAAGGCTCTCATGTGTTGGATGTCTGCACGGCCTACGTCGGTCGCGATGAAACTCGGGACATGACGACGCTGCTCGCCCACTACAACCGGCATATCCAGGCTCCAATCATGATCGACTCGACCGAGGTGCCCGTTGTGGAGGCTGCCCTCAAGTGCCTGGCCGGCAAGCCAATCGTCAACTCCATCAACTTCGAAGACGGAGAGGTCCGGACGCAGCGCATCCTGGACCTGTGTCAGAAGTACGGAGCCGGAGTTGTCGCTTTGACAATCGATGAAGCAGGAATGGCCAAGACGGTCGACAAGAAAGTGGAAGTTGCCGAGCGGATCCTGGATCGGACGCGAGCCCATGGTCTGCCCGATCACGACGTATTTCTAGATTGCCTTACCTTTACTCTTGGTTCTGGCGACGAGGAGTTTCGTCAATCAGCGGTTGCGACCATCGAAGCCATTGCCGAGATTCGCAGGCGGCACCCAAGAGTGAACACCATATTGGGTGTGTCCAATGTGAGCTTTGGATTAA
>CAMLEL010000069.1 GCA_946478935.1 uncultured Armatimonadota bacterium | reverse complement strand
TGATGGGAGTCCGGTCCTTGCCGGGCGTTGCGCGACGATCGCCGCGGGCATGGACAATCTCCGCTGTTTCGCGGAGAAATCTCCGCCCGCCTTTGCCGTCACAAACATGAGAAGAGGAGAACCCCGCCATGCCGAAGGTCATCGATTCCAAGCCCAAGCCAAACGACGCAAGCACATCCACCCAGTGGTACACGGACCAGACTCGCAAGTAAGTCCGCGAGCGATTCAAGCAGACGGGGGCAAGACGATGGTTTTGTCCCCGTCTTTTATTCTTCGGAAAGGGACGGCATAGGCCGCATCGAGCTCCGCCGACTGCAGGACTGACTCGGTTTCCGCTCTAGCGACGACTCGGCCATTGCTCAATAAGACCGCATCGTCAGCCATTAAAGCCACCAGGTTCAAATCGTGCATCGCGGCGATAACCGTTCTGCCGGTGCTCGAAATGGACTTCATCAAACTGACCAATTCAATTTGATGCGTGATATCCAAATGTGTCGTCGGCTCATCCAAGACAACAATGGGTGTCTCCTGCGCGAGGGCGCGTGCCAACAGGATTCGCTGGCGTTCCCCACCACTCAATTCGTTTATGGACCTTGAGGCCAGATTCTCGGCGTCTACAAATTTCAAGGCACGGCACACAGCGTCCCGATCCTCTTGGGTATCGCTCAGACCGGGTGATTTGGGAAGTCGCCCCATCATGACTGCCTCATAAGCTGAAAAGCGGAATGGAAAGTGTTCTTGCTGGGGAACAAATGCAACCTGTTGGGCCAACTGTACGGCGGAATAGGATCGGACATCCTTGCCGGCGATTTCGACGCGACCCGATTGGGCGGCCATTTCGCCGGTCAGACATTTGAGCAGGGTCGATTTCCCGGCTCCATTCGGACCGAGAATTGCGGTGACCGTGCCAGGGTGGAACTCAAGATCGACGTCAGCCAAGACCTTGCGGTCTGAATAGCCACATGATAGGTCAACGCACCTTACGGAACTAGTGGAGCCCGTCATCCAGCACTCCGTGACTGAAAACCCGGAACAGTGCAGCATATTCGCCGTTCCTTTCCATCAGATCCTTATGCGAACCGACTTCGACCACCTCGCCCCGGCGCAGATATAGGATCGAATCGGCTCTGGCGGCGGTCGTCAACCGGTGGGCGATGAACAATGTCGTACGTTGTTTCATCACCTCGTCCAAAGCCTGAGTCACAACCTTTTCACTGGTCGCATCCAGTGCCGAAGTGGCTTCGTCCAACAAGAGGATGGTGGGTTTGCGCACGAGCGCCCGGGCAATCGCCACGCGCTGACGCTCACCCCCGCTGAGACCGGCGCCCTGCTCGCCAATAATCGCCTCATAGCGTTCGGGCAGATTCTCAACGAACGCATCGACGTGAGCGGCTTTGGCAGCCTCCGAAACCTCCTCGATCGTGGCATGTTCTTTGCCAAGCCGAATATTGTCGGCGATGGATCCGGCGAACAAAAAGGTTTGCTGGGGGACCACTCCGATTTGTCGTCGCAGCCATCCGGTTTCAAGTTCGCGAATATCGACGCCATCAAAGGTGATGACCCCCTCGGAAGGGTCATAGAAACGAAGAAGCAAGTCCGCTATCGTGGTCTTTCCGGCGCCACTTGGTCCGACCAGGGCCAAGCTCGTTCCACTTCTCAGGTCGAAGCTTACGTTTCTGAGCGCCGGTGTTCCATCGGGGTACTCGAAGGAAACGCCTTCGAACCGGATCTCTCCGATGGGATTATCCAGAGTCTTCGTCCCGAGCGACTCGACGTGCTCGTCCGGCACGTCCAGCACTTCAGAGTAGATACGTTCACTTGCCGCTTGAACTTGGGCGTAAGTATTGTTGACCGAGGCAATGTTCCGGGAACCCTGTTGAATGAGATCGAGAGCGGCAACCAACGCAATAAGGTCAGCCACCTGCAAAACGCCGTGAAAGGCCAGATTGCCGCTTACGTACAGGAACACGGCCAAAGCCACCGAACCGATCAACTCAACCATCGGTCTCAGAGTCGCATTGCGGCGAGTCGCCCTCATCTGACTTTCGAAGGTCCGCTCGACGAGCCCGCTGTATTCCGCTTCCATTCGATCTTCGGCGGCGAACGCTTTGACGATTCGCGTCCCCTGCAATGATTCGAGAGTCATCGCATTCAGATTTGCCAGGTCAGCCTGGACTTTCCTTTGCGCCAGCTTCATCTTGCGAGCGTTTCGCTGGATAGCAACACCCATAGGAGGAACGAATACAATCGCCACCAAGCCAAGCTGCCATTGGGTGTAAAAGATATAAGCGAGAGCTCCGATGGCTTTCAGGGGTCCATCGATGCTGTCCCGGATGATGGTCACGGCGGTCTGATAGACGCCTACATCATTGGTCAAGACACTCTGAATAGCACCCGCGCGCTTCTGGTTGTAATAGCTGACAGGTAACCGCTGCAATTTGGAAAAGAGTCGTATCCGCAGGTTGCTCGCCAGCCGAGCTGCCGCCTTGCTCAAGTAATAGCTCTGGCCCCGGGTGAACCAATACTTCATGCCGAACAAGGCGATCACGGCCAAGCAAATCCACCCCAATTTGGTCAGCGCCTCCTGAGGTGTCTGCCGCAAATGTCCTCGCGCTCTGGCGGCTGCCACCGCGCTGTTGAGTTGACTCTCGGAAACACCGAGGGCCATTGCGGCGGTCGTCGTTTCGGATGGAGTGAGAACTTCGCCGCTGGCATCTCTGGCCGCCTGAATCGGCGATAAAACGGTCGAGACTTCACGGTTCTGCTTGCCAAGCGTCTTTGCGATGTCGGCGATTTCCGAATCGGAAAAAACCTTCTGCTCGGTGTAGCCCGCGGCATCTGTGATCGCTTGGATGCCGTCGCGCATTAACGGCAGGGTTGCCGTCGTGAGGAGCGTGGTGATGAGAACACAGGCTAAGCCGATCGCGATTGTTTTTCGCTGTGACTTCAACTCTGCGGCGAGCCGCTGATCAAACCGCTTAAAGAGATGAAAAGCCAGGTTAGAACTCCGCGTTGCCGGGTGTGCGATGGTACGGAATCACATCCCGAATATTCTTCATACCCGTCACGTACATCAGCAGCCGCTCAAAGCCCAAGCCAAACCCGGCATGGGGCGCGCTTCCAAAGCGCCTCAAATCCAGATACCACCAGTACGGTTCCAAAGGCAGCCCAAAGTCGGCGATCTTGCGCTCAAGAACATCCAATCGATCTTCGCGCTGTGAGCCCCCAATGATTTCGCCGATTCGCGGCGCCAAAACATCCATCGCCCGAACGGTCCGCCCGTCCTCGTTCTCCCGCATGTAGAAGGCCTTAATTTCTTTCGGGTAGTCGGTCAGAATCACTGGACGTCCAACCTTGGATTCCGTGAGCCACCGCTCGTGCTCGCTTTGAAGGTCAGCGCCCCAAAAGACGGGGTACTCAAATGATTCGCCACTTGCTTCCAGCAGCCTGATCGCATCCGTGTAAGACATCCGCTCAAACGGGCTTTCGGCCACATGAGTGAGCGTCTTAAGAAGTTCTGGTTCGATCCTCTGGTTGAAGAACTCCAGGTCTTGGGAGGAGCTGTCCAGAAGGAACTGAATGACTTCCTTTAGGAACTCCTCTGCCAAATTCATATTGCCTTCAATGTCGCAGAAGGCCATCTCTGGCTCGACCATCCAAAACTCAGCCAGATGTCGGCTGGTGCTCGAATTCTCAGCTCGGAAAGTCGGTCCAAACGAGTACACGTTGGTCAACCCAAGGGCGAGCGTCTCTGCTTCCAATTGGCCGCTCACCGTCAGGAAGGCGGGTTTGCCAAAGAAGTCGTCGGCAGGATCATTGGAGGTAAGTTTGTACTTGTGGTCTTCAGCCGGTTGTAGGCTGGTGGAGACAGCAAACATTGCTCCGGCGCCTTCGGCATCGCTGGCGGTAATGATCGGTGGTTGGATGAAGTGAAATCCACGATCGAAGAAGAATTTGTGGATTGCATAGGCGGCTTGTGCACGCATTCGGAAGACCGCGCCAAACGTGTTGCCTCGTACTCGAAGGTGAGCGATCTCGCGGAGATACTCCATTGTCGCCCCTTTCTTCTGAAGCGGGTATTTCTCCGGATCGGCCGGACCGAAAATTTCGATGCCGTTGGCTACCAGTTCCACTGCTTGACCAGCTGCTGGCGATGCGACGATCTCACCATCGAATCGGACGCAAGCCCCGGTCGTGACCAACTTGAGCGCTTCGCTCGAAATGGCCCCCTCGTTGACAATGACCTGCAGATCCTTGAAGCACGATCCGTCGTTCAGTTGGACAAACGAGATGCCCTTGCTATCCCGGCGCGTCTTCACCCAGCCAAACGCGCTGGCAGAAGTGCCTGGTGCGAGTTGGAACAAGTCGCGGACGTACGTTCGCCGATAATCCATAGGTAGGGACGGAGTTTACCGTTAGGCAATTGCTTCCCCTCCCCGGGGGAGTCGAACCTGAACGCATTTTGCGAAGGGTTGGCCATTCTCTTAAGGTGCTTGCCTATCAGACTTCCGTGGTGGGTAATGACGCGACGCGAAACATACGCATCAGGCCTTTGGTTGCCCGACGACCCGGATGTCAAGTCGCTCGGCCCGTGATAGGAAGTGAGCGACCATTCAAGGCGTCAGGTCCCCATCGAGGGCATGAGCTGTATTCGCCAACTCGGTGTGGCCGTCCAAGAACAGGTACATCGCAGCTTCGACTTCACGGGGATGCTCCTCCAAGACCAGATGCCCAGAATCGCCGAAAACGTCCACCTCTGCATTCGGCCAATGCTGTCGCCATTTGTCCAGTTGAGTTGAGGTGAACAACTGATCTTTCATTCCCCAAATCACTTGGAGCGGAATGTGTGATATAGCCTCCCGACGAACCCAAAGATCATATAGCCACTGACTGCTTCCGATGTAGCCCTTGGCGAGTCCAAATGGACCTTGCCGCTCCGTCGAATTATGATAAGGACCCGTGTATTGGCCATAGACCGCCGGTGCTACTTTGGCCTTTTGCGAGACCATGTCATGCAACATCTTGTTCAATCCGATTTGGGTGGCAGTTAGGGCCAATTTGCCAATGGGTCCATTCACCTTATGGTCGAATTTGACAAAGCGGTCGTCACTCTTGAGAGACCACATGAAGCTATTGAGGGCGACGATTCGATTGATGCGCCCGGGAAAATCCAACGCGTGGGATAACGCGATCGGGCCGCCAAAATCATGGACCACGAGGCTGAAAGTGGAAATCCCCAAGTGATCCAGGAGTTTCCGGTAGTTCCTCGCATGCGCTTCTGGCGTGTAACTCCAGTGCTCGGGCTTGTCGGACAAACCAAAGCCAATGTGATCCATGGCGATACAACGGTGCTTGAGTGAGAGGTCCCGGATGAGGCCGCGCCACATGAAAGTCCAGGTGGGAAATCCGTGCACGAACACGATCGGTTCCCCCGCTCCTTCATCGATGTAATGCATCGATCCGCCATCGACCTGGCAGAACTTGCCTTGGAATGGATACTGGTTTTGGTCCAGCCATTCATTGCTCGAATTCGCGCCTGGATTGCTCATCTCATCTCCATCCGCCTTGTTAGACGGCGTCATTGGCAGGATACGACCGATTGGACAAAATCGCAAACCATTCGGCCCGGAACAGGGGTCCGAGGCTGTATAATTTCAAAAACCCCCCGAATGGTTTTTCCGGGCATCGCTGTGCTCGGAGGTTTCGTCTATTCGGAAGGGTTGCGGCAGGGCGGAAACTATGACCAAATACATTTTTGTAACAGGCGGTGTTGTGAGTTCGATTGGAAAGGGAATCACAACCGCCAGCCTGGGCCGCCTGCTGCGAAACCGCGGATTCACAGTTGCTCCGCTCAAATTGGATCCCTACATTAACGTCGATGCGGGCACAATGAACCCATTCCAGCACGGCGAGGTTTTTGTCACGGACGATGGCGCTGAGACGGACCTGGACTTGGGACACTACGAACGGTTTATGGATGTGTCCTGCTCTGCTGGTTCGAGCATCACGACCGGCAAGGTCTACCGAAACGTCATTGACGCTGAGCGGCGCGGCGATTATCTGGGCGCCACCGTTCAAGTCATTCCTCATGTGACCAACGAAATCAAACGCGGGATCACCGAACTGGCGAAGCAACAGGAAGCGGATTTCGTCATCGCGGAGATTGGCGGAACGGTCGGTGACATCGAGTCTCTGCCCTTCTTGGAAGCCATTCGACAAATGCGGACCGACGTGGGGATGGAAAACACCATGTACGTGCACGTCACCCTGGTTCCTCAAGTCGGGCCCTGGGGCGAAGTTAAAACGAAGCCGACCCAACACTCGGTGTACAAACTTCGCGAGATCGGTATTTCACCTGATGTATTGGTGTGTCGAACCGAGGTTCCCCTTCCTCAAGACGTGAAGGAGAAGATTTCGCTTTTCTGCGGTGTGCCGCCAGAAGCCGTCGTGGAGTCGATGAATGTCGAAACAATCTACGAAGTTCCCCTTGCCTATGAAGAAGCAGGGCTGGGCGATTTCGTGTGTCGGCGGCTTGGCATTGAGGAGCGTCCGCCCAACCTAACGGAGTGGAGCGGATTGGTCCAAACGCTCAAGAACCCTCGGAATCGCTGCAATATCGCCGTGGTTGGCAAGTACACCAGCAACGGCGATGCCTACAAGTCGATTGCCGAAGCCCTAATCCACGGAGGAATTCCGAATGATGCCGAAGTCAAGATCAAGTGGATCGAAAGCGATTCATTGGAGCATGGCATTCCACCCAAGGAAGTGTTGGGAGACATCGATGGCCTCGTTGTCGCGCCCGGCTTTGGCGGCCGGGGAATTGAAGGCAAGATCGAAGCAATTCAATTTGCCCGCGAGTCCGGCATTCCATTCTTCGGAATCTGCCTTGGACTTCAGATGGCGGTTATTGAATTTGCGCGGAATGAATGTGGACTTGCCGGCGCAAATTCCGAAGAGATGAATGAAAACCCGGCTTATCCGGTGATTCACTTATTGCCCGAACAGAAGGGAGTGACCGACAAGGGCGCCACCATGCGGCTCGGGACCTGGCCGTGCAACGTTGTTAATGGCACCTTGGCCCATAGGCTATATGGTTCAAACCGCATCGATGAACGTCACCGGCACCGATATGAGGTCAATAACGACTTTCGGGAAAAGCTCCAGGAGCATGGAATGGTGATCTCGGGTGTGTCACCGGACTATCGGCTCGTCGAGATGATCGAAATACCGAAGCATCCCTTCTTTATCGCAACCCAAGCGCACCCCGAATTCAAATCTCGGCCAAACCGACCCCATCCACTATTCCAAGGATTGGTTCAGGCGAGCGTTGCAAGGAATCAGTCCAGAGAGGAAGTAACGGTTTAGTCTCTCCGCCTTTCATCCTCTGCCAGGAAATTCGGTCACGGAACCATGTGTCTCTAAGTCAAACTGGGTACCCCGGTTAAGTTGAACCGGGATACGCAACGTCCTAATCGACCAATTCCAATCCATTTCGGCGAGAGATGATCGCGAGTTTTTCGCTGTCCATCACGGACATCTCGTTGATTTGCCGAAAGAAGGCTTCGTGGCCTGACTTGGCCGTCAGCACGAGCATCTTGGCGGGAGCCGCCGCATAGTTTCGATAGCGCCGAGTCGCACCCCGTGGGATATAAATGAACGTGCCGGGAAGGGCGCGGTGGGTTCGTCCATCGATCTCTATCTCATAGGCGCCCTCGAGAACGAAGATCGCCTCGGAATCAAAGTGGTGAATATGCCGAGGAGCCGTGGTTCCCGCAGGATCCTCGATTTCAAAGATCGAAATCAAGTTCTGCGTGTCTTGACCGTCCAGTTTGACTGTGACCTTCGATCCCATAACCTTGAGTTCCTCACCATGACCCTTTACGACATGCTTGGGTTTGGCATGAATATGAGGAACTGGCCAAGAAGAAACTGCCGCGCCAGGCGGCAGGTACGTGACCCCAAACTCGCCACCGACTCGCAGCATTTCAGCGATGTCGGCTGGCGGGGCATCTTCCACTTCAGGCTTTCCGGGGTACTTGGCGCGAGACCCGAATCGCCGGAAGTAGCCGAGGAAGTCGGACGGAGTTACGATAACAAGGGCTTCCAAGTCGTCTGTGAGCGGAATCGGAACATGGGCCAGACCTCGCGGAAGGTACATGATGTCTCCGGCGGAGATTTCGAATTCCTCGTCAGCGACCAGAATCTTGGCTTTGCCCCGCAAGATGTAGAAGATTTCGTCTTCGCGATCGTGAATGTGCGGAGGCGGCCCGCCGAGTCGGTCGACCAACGCATGTGCCATCCCATACTCGTTTTCCGTGTCCTCAGAATTCGCCAAAAAGGTGAATCGATTCGACTGAAACCAATAGCCAGGCTCGTGCCCCAAGTTGCGAACGATCGGGCGTTCGAGAGTAGGGATTTTCATGCTCATGCGCAAAGTTCGACATGGCGATACAGGATCGTTTCCAGGCTTGGGAAAGTGGGCCCGAAGTCCGGCTAAGTTGCCAAGCACACCGGGCCAAATGGCTTACGCAAGACTGTTCAGGGATAGATGCTCTTGACGACCGAGAACCACCGTCGTCTCAACGAGCCATAGCCGATGCGTTTTGCATGCCCGTCAACCCAAAACGTATTCGTGCCACTTGTGTGAAGCAGATTAAAGTGGTCCTTAAGGGCTTGGGAAGGCGGCGGACCGTTCACCCAATCGTGAGGCTGCAGAAAGTTGCAAAGCGGCACGAACGCGTCGTGCTCCCATGCAGCCAAGGTTTCGGCTGGTTCTTCGACTTCTGATTCGGAAGCGCCCGTGAAGTCAAACACGCCATTGACAAGGACCTGAGATTTGGCCCCGGGCCCGTACTCCTGACCCTGGGCTGCCGGATTAGTCGTGTAGTAGGCCGAGGGGTGCGCCGATGAAAAACCATTTGCAGCCAGAGCTGTCTGCGTATTGCCGGGCTTGTT
>CAMLEL010000068.1 GCA_946478935.1 uncultured Armatimonadota bacterium | reverse complement strand
CTTACATTCAAGTTCTGCGCTCGAAAACGGATTCGCTGATCAGCAACACGCTGAATTACCTCAAGTGGTTCTTCATTGAAGTTGATGCGAACGGCAAGGTCCTGACCATCCGTTACAAAGCTCATAAAGCCGTACCATAAAGGTTGTCTGAGTGGCTTCTTCGCAACTTTGCCGTTTGTCATATCGACTCTTTCATATTCTGTGAGTTGAAAAACCGTGCCCGAGTAGAATTGCTGGTTCCGTACGTCATGTCGGTGAACCCACCACTCTTCTTCTTTGTTGACGGTGATCGGAATGTTCAGAAACTTCCTCAAAGTCGATCGAGCAAAGGTCTTCGCCTCATTTTCATTTATCAATTGATGGTGGCTTTTCAACCTAACATGGACAATCGCGAGGGTACCGTCGTCGATCCAAGTGACTTCACCTGCAGGGCTTTTGAAAGAGCGAGTGAAAAGCTTTCGATCGTTTGTGCCATATCGACCGATCCATGGATCTGCTGAAGCAGTTTTCAAGACCTTGGGGTTCAGTGTCTTTGCAATCCATTTGTCCGAAAAAGAGAGACATACTTGGTTGAAGCGGCTAACCAAGACCTTCTTCTCACTGACCACCCGGACCGAATCTCGAAGCTCGGCGTGCAGACGTGCATCTGGCGCCGATATGGCTAAAACGCCTGTTCGCGGTACAAGGCTGACCTCATTTGACTGCGATAATATGGCGAAACATATGGCTGTTGTAATAATTGCTTCCTCATGGATAGATCATTGGTGATCTACTTCTGGACTCCGTGGGATAACTCGAAGCCATAAAGGGCCACTTGCATTAACAACTCCAGGCATTCGGTTTCCATTGGTTTTGCAAGTTGTAATAAGTGTTGCTTCTTTCCCGCACCACTGAGAGAAACTCCCAGTTCCCCCCTTGGGAGGAGCCTACGCAAAGCACAGGGAGATGCGACTGAGGATCGAGCTTCCGAGTGCGTACTTGATCGCTTTCATAATCGCGCCAAGTCTAATGTACCAAAGATTTCAGGACTTGAAAGGTAATATTTACTATAAATTGGCACAGTCGCGGATTTTGGGCTGCTTCATCGGCTACAGAATCCCACTTCGCAGCAAGTCCTTCAATACCAGCAACCCGACCACCTTCCCTTCCTCCACTACCGGAATCTCGCCGATCTTGACCGGGAAGTTCTGGAATACCTCGAAAGCGTCAATCGCCAGAAGATCTGGCTCAACTGTCGTGGGATCGGGATTCATGAGTTCCGAAGCGGGTGACGACAGTGGGTTTTCGTGGGAGAGAAGGTGTTTGCGCAAATCGCTTTCACTGATCAGCCCGATCAGGCTGGTAGCGGAATCCACAACACAGGCGGCTCCAACCGCCGTTTGAGTCATCGCCCGAATCACTTCTGTAGCAGAATCCGAAGGTGCGACATGAGCGATGTCGGGATAGGCTCGCATCACATCCCGAACGGTGAGCAGCAGCCGCTTTCCGAGGGTTCCGCTGGGATGGAACCGGGCAAAATCTTCCTTCCCAAAACCACGCCGTGCCATGACCGCTACCGCAAGCGCGTCCGACAGCGCCAGCATCGCTGTCGTGGAGGTGGTCGGGGCGAGATTGTTCGGACACGCCTCCTCCTCCACAAAGGTGTTCAGGCACAAATCAGCCTGACGTCCGGCAGTCGAAGCCGGACGACCCGTGATCAAAATCGACTTGGCTCCTTGGGCCCGGATCGAGGGAAACAGACGCCCGATCTCGTCAGTCTCGCCACTGTGGCTGTACAGCACGACAACGTCTCCGGCCGTGACCATCCCCAAGTCGCCATGAACCGCTTCGGCAGCATGCAGGAAGAGCGAAGGAGTACCCGTGCTGCTAAGCGTCCCGGCCGTTTTGCGTGCGATGTGCCCGGACTTTCCGACACCACAGGTAATCACCCTGCCGGGGCATGCCAACACGATTTCAACTGCTTGGTCGAACTCCGTTCCAAGCCGATCTGCCATCGCTCGGATCGCATCCGCTTCCTGAAGAAGCACGCCCCTGCCAACCCCAAGACTCATCGCACCCCCAGGATCGATTTTCCGAACAGCGAACCCACCCACTCCACCGCCATCTTGGCTGTCTCGTTATTGGAGTCAAACAGTGGATTCGTTTCCACGATATCCAGACCTGCCAACCTGTAGGGGCAATCGGGCGTGTCCAAGAATTCTCGCAGCAGTTCCGCAATCAAATGGGCCTCGCGGTAGGTGAGTCCACCTCGCACGGCGGTGCCGGTTCCCGGCGCCAAGATCGGATCGAGAGAGTCCACGTCGAACGAGATCCAAAGCTGCTTTGCCCCGCTGTTGCGAATCCAGCCGTCGAACCGCCTCATCGTTTCCACGACCCCAAAGCGATCCACATCCTGCATTGTAATCGCCAGGTCGCCGGGTGTGCGCCGAATCAGATCACGCTCGGCGGGATCGACGTCGCGCAAGCCATACCAAGCACACCGGTCAGGTAGCAAACGAGAAGTTGGAACCACTTCATCGACAAGCTTTCGCCACTGAGCATCCGCCTTGCCATCGACGCCACTCGCATAACCCTGCAGGGCCGCAATCGGCATTCCATGAAGGTTGCCGCTCGGGCTGGTCGCGGGTGTATTGCAGTCTGCATGGGCATCGATCCACAGGAGCGCAAGGTCACCGTCAAACACTTCGAGCGCGGCTGAAACGCTGCCTGCGGCAATACTGTGGTCGCCGCCCAAGACGATCGGCGTGTCGTTTCGGCGAATGGCCGCATCGACGGACTTTTTCAGCCAAGTCACGCACTGCAAATAGGCATCGAAATTTCGGAGCCCGGGCTGTCCCCTCTCTTCAAGGTCGGATTGAAAGTCCCCACTGTCCCGAGCATCTTGGCCAAGGCCACCAATCACGCCGGAGAGGCCGGCCAATCTCAGCGCCGCCGGTCCAAGCCGACTCCCCAATCGCTTTCCGCACAGGTCGAAAGGCACGCCGATAACTTCGATCACGGGTCCGAGTGTACCGGTGGGTCGCCCAAGTAAACTCGAATCCATGCCAAAGGTTGGCGTCGTCGCAATTCAGGGCGACTTTCAAAAGCATATCGAATCCCTTCGTCGCGTCGGATTGCCAGACAGCGATATCCTTGAAGTCCGGTCGCCACAAGACCTGGACCTGGTCGAGCGCTTGATCATTCCCGGTGGCGAGAGCACCACCGTAGGCAAGCTCTTGGAGCGGTTCGGACTCGGTGAAGCCATCCAGCGCCGGGCAAACCAGGGCCTGCCGATTTGGGGCACGTGCATGGGAATGATCCTCATGGCCTCCAGTGTCGAAGACCGCCCGAACCAGTATTCCCTGAATTTGCTCGATATCCAGGTCAAGCGAAACGCCTTTGGCTCTCAGGTCAACAGCTTCGAAGATGCAGTGGAGGTCGAAGGAATCGAGCAGCCGGTAATGGGTGTTTTCATCCGCGCACCCATCGTCACCCGAGTTGGAAGCGGGGTCCAGGCAATCAGTTCCTATGCGGGTCACACGGTAGCCGTGCGAAAGGGCAGCCTCCTGGGAACGTCTTTTCATCCCGAACTTACGGATGATGTCCGCATGCACGAGTGGTTCCTATCCCTACCCACAGACAAGCCCCGGTCTGAGGGCTAGACTCGGGGCTCTTGGGGGAGGGAGGAAAGAATGGCTCTTCGATTACGGACGGCCGACCCTCCGACCGTTTACGTACAGCGCATCTCGCGTCACGGCGGCAAATGCCTCGATCGGTGCGTAAGTCACGCCGTCACGGTCGACCAATGCTCGTGGCAAACTTATGCGCTTGCCATTTAGACGCATTTCTGAACGGTTCTGTTCAAGTTTCAGCGTGTTTTCTTCATCTTCCAAATAAAAAACTCCATTGGAAGCCCGGTCCACTTCAAAACCCAACTGATCGGCAGTTTCCAAGAGTGGAACCATGACGGTGTCGCCCGATCGGAATGGAGTCCGGCCGTTCCGGAACCTCAGATCACGATTCGCAAATTCGATCCGGATGTCTCCATATCCGTAGCGATCTCGATCGATGTCTGAATCTCGGTCTTCATTCCGGTAGCGCTCATCGTCACGATATCGATCATCGTTCCGGTATCGATCATCGTCTCGATAGCGATCGCGGTCTCGCCAATCGATGACCACTTCGCGATCGAACGCAACTCCCATCTTTTGGTTCTTATCGACGATGAGTTCGCCACTCGTGTTGAGCGCATCGGTTTCCGCGATCAAGATTCCGCCGAGTGCGCCGATCACTGCGCCTTCAAAAGGCTTCTTGATGAGCGATCCGAGGATCAATCCGCCAACTGTCGAACCGATCACAACATGGTCTCGGCGAGTCTCCTTCTTCGCTTCCATTCGACCATTTCGATTTCGCGAAACGTAACGGTCGCCCAGCGGCACAGGATACGCGTCGATACTGACCCGATGGCCGTCTGGCAGCTCGATCTCGGTAAATTCAAGTTCAGCGTAAGCCTTCCGACTCCCATCCTTTCGCCGAATCTCAGCGATCTGGCCCATCAATTTGGTGCCGCTTGGAAGGACTTGACCGTTTTCAACGATTGTGGTGAATCGGTCGCCACGCCGATTGGTCTTCGCGTTGATCGCGTTTTGAAACTTGACGGGAACGACCTCGTTATCGCGGATCGTGATTCGGTCGTAAGATTGACCCGTCGCAATCGAGCTTACAAGAGTCAATAATGCCAATGGGGCAAGGGTTTTCAATTCGATTCTCCTACCTTGTGTATTGATTCGATAGACGTTCAATCGATAGAGTCGTTTCCATTATTGACCGGATTGCTGCGGGCTGTGATCCAAAGGTCGTGCCCAAGCCTTTTTGGATCGCTGAACGCCCACTCCCGGACATCTGCCAACGCCGCCACTCCCCGGAATGTCGTCCAGGTCGGTCCGTTCCCCAGAATCTTTGGCGCCATAAACAATTCCAGCCGGTCGATCAGGTTGAGGGTAAGGAAAGAACCCAAGGTTTCCGCCCCGCCCTCAACCAGAAGGCTCGTGATGCCCTGCTCATAGAGCCGCTCCAATAGGTCAGGCAAGTCAAACCCGCCAGAATCCGCTTGCAGCTCCAGGTCATGCTCACGCTCGGCCTTATTCACAACTCGAATAAACGGTGCCCGATCATTGAACGCCTTGGCATCGGCGGGCAACTTGCCGGACCCGTCCAGCACGATCCTCGTCGGCTGATTTAGTGTTTCGATGAAACGGACCGTGAGTTCTGGATCATCCTGCTCGACGGTTTTCCGGCCCACCAAGACCGCGCCACATTCGGCTCGAAGTTCGTGAGCCTTGGTTCGCGACTCAATCCCGGTAATCCATTGACTCTGACCATCTTCAAGGGCGATTCGGCCATCGAGCGAGATCCCAGCTTTGCCGACCACATAGGGCCGCCTTCGCTTCACAGCGGTCAACCACAGTTCGTTGGCCGATGCTGCCTCTGCTTCAAGCAAACCCGTGCTCGTCGCCACGCCAGCCGAGCCCAATCGATTCAGGCCGCCGGAAGCTCGTTGAGATGGTTCTGGCACCGCCACCACGACCCGGGCGATGCCCGCCTTCAGGAGCGCTTCGCTGCAAGGGCCGGTCCGGCCGATGTGATTGCAGGGCTCTAGCGTCACGTAGGCGGTTGCGCCGCGCGCCTTATCCCCGGCCTGCGCCAGAGCCACGACCTCGGCATGGGGACCGCCGGCAAATTCGTGAAACCCTTCGCCCAGAAGCTTCTGACCCGAAGCGATCACACACCCGACGTGTGGGTTCGGCGCGGGATATCCGAGGCGACTCAGTTCGATCGCTCGGCGCATCCAAGCGATGTCAAGGTCGCTCGGTGCGTCCATCAGTCTTGTTGCCATGATCCCGGAGCGTTGCCTCCAAAAGCGCTTCCATATTCCGCTGCGATTGCTCTCGGTACTCCTGCCGAGCACGACGGGCAATCAGATACGCGCCCACGATGCTCGCGATCAGGGCGGCTCCCTCCAACCCGATGAACGTTGCCCATCGACGCAAGAATTCAACCTTTTCAGCGCGTGGCGCACTGGTTGGTGGTTTGGGGCCGACGATCCAAACGTAGCCGAACAGCAGCGCTACGCTGAAAACCATGCAAATCGTGGTTACGACTTTAAGCCACATAGGTCACTCAAGCGCTTGAACGTCGCGCCAATACTTGGTCCGGTGGTCAGGTGGCTGCCCACCACAAAGAGATCAGCTCCATGGCGCTGGGCGATTCCCAGAGTTTGATCATCGATGCCGCCGTCGACCTCGATCAAGACTCTCTCCGAGCGCTCTCGAATCCAGGCCACCTTTTCCATGGTGGAAGCAATGAACGCCTGCCCACCCCATCCTGGGTTGACGGTCATGACTAGAACCTCGTCAACGATGTCCAATACCGGTTCGACAGCCTGGACCGGGGTTCCCGGATTGATTGCGACACCCGCTTCGAGTCCCATCGCTTTGAGCGACTGAACAAGCCGATGGACATGGTGAGTCGCCTCCACATGGAAGATGATCCGCTTGCACCCCGCCGCGGCAAACGCTTCAAAATGCCGTTCCGGAGTCATCGTCATGAGATGCGCTTCGAGAAGAAAGTCTCCAAGTTGCCGAAGCCCACTTGCCACCCCGTCGCCGATGGTAATGGGCGGAACGAACTGCCCGTCCATCACATCCAAGTGGATGAGCCTCGCTCCCGCATCCAGCAGTTCCAGGACCGGTGCTTTCAGGTCGCTGTGATCGAATGACAGAATGGAAGGTGCGATCAATTGTCCGACTGCGCCTCCCCTTCCGCCTCTTTCACTTTTGTCGAGACCAGTTGATTATCGTAAAAGATCTTGAAGGTCGCTTGCTTTCCGTACCCCTGAGCCGGGATTTCCACTACGTCATCTGGCTCATGAGGACTCTCGTAGATCGTCCGCTCTCCTCTTGCGTCCAGGATGTCCACTCGCAGCACCACTCCCTCTGCGAGGCCGGTCAATCGAATCGTAAGGTTGTACAGGTACTGCTTGTTATCTTCCGCATTGCCGACTTCGCCGCCCGATTTGCCGCTGCTCACCACGACGCTGACTCGCCCGAATCGATCGACTTTCGCTTTGGCGTCTGGGCTCTGAGAAATGATCAGGCCCGCCTCCAACTGCGGGTCCGGCTGCGTTGTGTAGCTTTCGCTCAGACTCAGGTTGATCGCTTCCAGCATCGCTTTGGCCTTATCGATCGTCATCCCTCGCAGGTCAGGAATGGTCACCAGCCGGCTTCCGGTGCTGATCTTGACGTTGATCGTCGCGCCTTCGTGCCGCTTGACTCCAGCCTTGGGATCCATGGTCAAGATGGTGTCGGGTGGCTGCACCTCATTGGTCTCTCGCCCCGAAACCCGGATCTTCAAACCCAAAGTTTCCAAGGTCCTTCGAGCCTCCGGCAGTTTGGAACCCTTCACATTCGGCACCACGACCAGTTTGGGCTGACTCACGTTGAACACGACCCAGATTCCAAGGAGAGCCAAAAACGTTAAAGCAAAGAACCCAAAGACTCCCATGAGCCAGACCGGCACATCGCGCGGCTCTTTTTCGCGCCCTCTGCGCTCCTCTGCCTCGATTTCCCTGATCGCTGACATCTTTGGGGCCACCGGCTGTTTCTCGGGCTGTACGGAGCTTCTAAGGGGCCAATTCAGCGTTTTTCCAAATCGGAGGCCATCCTGCAGAATTCTCAAATCGCTCAAGAGTTCCTGTGCGTTGGGATAGCGCTGGGCTGGATCTTTCGCCATCGCCTTCTTCACGATCTCATCCAGCGCCGCCGGAACGGCGTTGTTGTAAATCTTGACACTGGGGATGCCCGCCGTCGCATGCTTGAGCGCCATCGCGGTTGGGGTATCCGCGCTGTAAGGCAGTCGTCCGCTCAGCAGTTGGTAAAGGAGTATTCCGACGGAATACACATCCGACGCCGGACTGGGCATCGATCCTGCGCTGACTTCGGGTGCGAGGTAGGGCGCCATGCGCGGCAGGGCCGCCGCGCCTGCCGTTTGGCTGCCGCCAAATGCCTCCCAGAGTCCGCAAAGCTGAAGCCGACACTGCCCGTCAGGCATGGACGAAATGTTCTGTGCGGACACATCGCCGTGGGCGACATGACTCTGGTGCAATGGGTTTAGCGCTTCACAAATAGAGATCGCGGTGGAAACCGCGACGGAAACAGAAAATGGGGCAAGTTTGTCGATCCGCTGCTGAAGAGATTGGGCGGACGTGAATTCTGAGACAAGATAGGGCTTACCCTCGTCATCGTCGACCTCGATCATCGATTCGACGCCGGGGCCCGTCACTCCAGAATAGCGATCCACCGTCTGGCGGATGCGCTCCACAAACTCCGGCTCGTTGCCGAATGGCTGGCGGATGAAGCGGATTAGTACTTCACGGCCGCGCACGCGATCCTTCGCACGATAGGTGTCGAATATCGGGCCTTCGTTCAAGTGGTCCGTTATCTCGTATCGCACGCTGACCACAGAACCAATCATGAAGGGTCACCCTTTTCATTCGGGATGAAAAAGAGCACGACCGCGGTGAGAAATAAGACAAATGCCAAGAGTGCAACCTGCGGACTGTCGACCTTCTGGGCGTACTCCGCAGCCTCACCATTTGCGTAGGCGACCTGGCTGGCAAGGTAGCCGACGGCCATAAGGCCGCATCCGATCACCGCCACCAATGCTCGAACTTTCACCATCTCGCAGTCAGAGCATTCTCCACATCATGCCCCATGATTCCCTCAACTAGTTTACATTCCCCAATCCGACTAAGGAAGCTGAAGGAAAGTGTCTCCCGGCCAGCTTTTTTGTCGCGAAGCATCGTCTGAACCAGGGGTTTCACTTGTTGGAGCACTTCCGAATCGACCGGTAATCCCTGATTCTGAAGGTATCGGTGCACTTGGTTGTAGGTGCCGGGTTCGGTTATGCCAAGCGTCTCCCCGAGCGCAGCCTCGGCTACCATCCCGATGCTGATTGCCTCGCCATGCAGATAGGTCGAATATCCCGTCATCTGCTCCAGGGCGTGACCGATCGTGTGTCCGAAATTCAAGGTTGCCCGAATT
>CAMLEL010000067.1 GCA_946478935.1 uncultured Armatimonadota bacterium | reverse complement strand
AGAGCTTGTCGCGGTCGTCGACCGAAAGCCCGAAAAACGTGAAAAGTATAGCGCCGACTTCAAAGTGCCAGCATACGCGACGATTGCAGAGTTAATTGAGCAACACCCTGAGCTGGAAGCGATCGACATCTGCCTGCCGACTTTTGAGCATCGGGCGGCCACTTTGGAAGCGGCGGCGGCTGGGAAGCACGTTTTTTGCGAAAAGCCAATGGCATTGACCGTCGATGAAGCGGATGAGATGATTGCCGCCTGCAATTCGGCGAACGTCCGACTGATGATCGGCCACTGCATTCGCTTCTGGCCCGAATATGTACACCTGAAGAAGCTCAAAGATGAGGGCACGCTCGGGAAGCTGCTGTCGATCAACCTCACCCGGTACGGTGAGTTTCCCTCGTGGAGCACGGACAACTGGCTCGCCGATGAATCAAAGGCTGGAGGTGGTGTGCTAGATATGCACATCCACGACACCGACTTCGCCCATTTCCTACTTGGACCTCCCGATTCCGTGTCGGCCTGGGGAACGGTCGATCATCGAGGGACTTCGCAGGCGTTTACGACAATGCAGTTTGCAGATGGGAGCATCGCCCACTTGGAGGGCGGGTGGAACCTGCCCCACCACACCCCATTCAAGATGGCCTTTCGAGCGATCTTTGAGCGTGGGGCTGCAATCATGGACGGGGGGCCCCTTACCGTCTACGCGGACAATCAACAGCCGACTGTGCCCGAGTTCGCAAAAATGGAAGCCGCCGGGGGCGGAAATATTTCCGATCTCGGCGGCTACTACCACGAACTTAAATATTTCGTGGATCGATTGCAGTCGGGCGAAGAATTTCAGGTCACCACGCCGGAATCCTCTCGAGAATCCTTGGCGACCACCCTCGAAGAAATTCGTCAGATCATATCGAGTCTGGTCTCCTAGTACTTCGCGTGGGCGTCGGTGGCATCCAGGGAATCGGCCAAGTCCTTGTCCAACTGCTTGTCCTTGGCTTGCCAGTCTTCGTGGGCAGACGCCTTCTCGCCAGCGCACCTCATCGCCCGTAGGGCAAAGAATCCGATGGTCCCTGCGGCCAATGCTAAAAGGGCCGATATCCCAAGCTGCTTTCGAAGTTCCATCGCATACTCGCTATCACCTCGGGCGGCTTTAATGGTACTGACGCTATGTTTGGTAGCATCTTTGATCTTATTTACAGCGGCTAATGCCATGTCCTCACCTCGCGGTTTGATAGACGACGATTGTTCGGCCGGAAGTCTACAGTCCTATCGAGCTTGATCGCATCCCCGAGTAGACCGAATTGGATTTGAGTGATATAGTCCCACCATATGGCCGATTTCCCGTCGATCTCTCGCGCTGACTTCCTCAAATCTATCGTCTTTGGAGTCGCCGCCAACCGACTTGACCTTACATTCGAGCAAGGCGCGCCAGCTCAGCGTCCGGCCATTTCTGTCGAGGACCTGAAGAGCTTTGCCAAGATCGCCGGGCTCACCTTTTCAGACGCTGAACTGGCTCAAATTCAAAAGGACATCGCCGGCGACCGAAATGGCTTCAGTGCAATTCGAGATTACACGGATGACTACACGCTCGTCCCGCCCAACACTTACCGAATTCCCGGCTACGTGGAACCCCAAACACGGGCAAAGGTCAGTACACGCGCCCCACGCATCACTCGCCCAGCCTCAGAGGAAGACATCGCCTTCTTAACGGTTGACGAACTGAGCAGTCTCATCCGCTCACGCCAGATCACATCCCAGGAGCTGACGCAGATTTATCTGAACCGGCTGAAGCGCTACGGAAATCGTCTGCTGTGCGTCGTCACCCTGACGGAAGATTTGGCTATGAGGCAGGCGAAGGAAGCAGATGCGGAGATCGCTGCCGGCAAGTATCGCGGGCCGTTGCACGGAATGCCGTATGGCATTAAAGACCTCTTCGCGGTGAAGGGTTATCCAACGCAGTGGGGGACCGAAGCATTTCGGGGGCAGGTGATCGACGAGAATTCGGCCGTGTTCGACAAGCTCACCGAAGCCGGCGCAGTCTGCCTCGCCAAACTCAGCCTCGGCGCTTTGGCGATGAACGATAACTGGTTCGGGGGCAGAACGGTCAATCCCTGGAATCCACGCGAAGGCTCCAGTGGCTCCAGCGCAGGCTCAGCAAGCGCGATGGCGGCGGGATTGGTGGCATTCGCCATCGGCACTGAAACGAGCGGGTCGATCGTCAGTCCTTCACAACGCTGCCGCGTGACCGGTTTTCGTCCCACGTTCGGCTCCATCAGCCGACATGGCGGTATGTGCCTTTCATGGTCGATGGACAAAGTCGGTCCGATTTGTCGCACTGCGGAGGACAGTGCCTTGGTGTTGGCCGCTTTGATCGGGCGAGATTCGCGCGACCCTGGCTCCGTCTCCAGGGTCTTTGAATACCGTACACCCCGGGACTTGAAAGGAGTCAAGGTCGGCTATCTTGGTCGCGCCGATGCCGATTATGTGAAGACACTGGCCGAATTGGGAGCCGAGGTTGCCGAGTTCAAGCTGCCGACGGTTCCCGCAGGACTGGACTCGATCATCTCGGTGGAATCGGCGACGATGTTCGACTCGATCACGCGCGATGGTAAGTTAAATCTTGTCAAGGAGAACCAATGGCCCCAATTCTTCCGAGCGGCAAGGTTCATACCTGCCGTGGAGTTCGCCCAAGCTGAGCGTGCGAGGATGAAACTCTTCCGATCGTACGAGGAAGCGTTCGCACCGTTTGACTTGGTGGTGGCCAATAGCAGCGCTGGGCCGATGATTTACAACTCCAACCTGACCGGCCACCCTCAAATTCACGTTCCCTTCAAGCCCACCGAAACGGGCTATACAAGTTTCAGCTTGTTTGCCAAGCCGTTCGAGGAAAGCAAGATGATCGGCGCTGCGCACCTCGTGCAGATGCAAACGGGCTTCTATCGGTTGCGACCGGATCTATCCAAGATTTAGCTCTGGACGGCCTGCACGACCGCGTGAACCTGCTCGCGATCGATCAAGTGAAAAACAGACTCTTTCGGTAGCAACGTCGGCGCGTACTCGATCTCTGGATTACCCAGCGTGGATGGGTCGACCTGCTCGATAAACGGGGCAAGGTGCACGCACTTACAGCCCGTTTCCGAGAGGAAGTCGACGATATTGTGCATCCGCAAGCCTCCTGCCGGGAGTATCTCAATCCGACCCCGCGCTTGTGCGACCAATTCTTTGATAAGTGCAGCACCGTCTGATGCGAACGCCCGTTGGCCGCTGGTCAACAATCGGTCGAATTTCAGCTCGATCAGTTCCTCCAGAGCCTCCTGTGGGTTGGGCACGACATCAAAGCACCGGTGGCACACCTTCTCACGATCACCGCAAATCTCCGCGATCCGTCGCATACGATCGACGTCGAGTTGGCCATCCTCACGCAGGCACCCAAAGACGAGCCCATCTGCGCCAGCATCGATGAAGCACTGCGCATCTCGCTCCATGGTTCTGAACTCTGAGGCGGTGTAGGCAAATCCCGCTCCTCGCGGCCGAACCATGACAACGATCGGAATGGAAATCCTGGACTTTGCCTCCAGATAGGTTCCAAGAGAGGGCGTTAAGCCACCGATTGTAATGGCCCCACAAAGTTCGATGCGGTCTGCTCCTCCAGCCGCTGCTTCGATACAGTCGTCCACGGAGCAGCAAACGATTTCAACGGGAATCACAGGACCATTTTGACTCGGTATGGGACCCGTGGAACCATGCCATGCTTTTGAGAGTTATCAAGGACTCGGAAAGATGGAAATGAATCCCAACCCCAAAACCGAAATCGCGACCTTCGCCGCCGGATGCTTTTGGGGAGTGCAACTCGAGTTTAACAAGATGTTCGGCGTTTTACAGACCAAAGCGGGCTACACGGGCGGTCAAAAGAATGAACCTGGCTACTACGAAGTCTGCGAAGGAAGAACCGGCCATGCTGAAGCAGTCGAAATCCACTTCGACCCATCGGTGGTGAGTTTCGAAGATCTTGCCCGCGAGTTTTTCAACCTTCACGACCCCACCACGCTCAATCGCCAAGGTCCGGACGTCGGGGACCAATATCGATCCGCGATCTTTTATCATTCTCCCGAGCAGAGAGCGACGGCGGAGCAACTCATTAAGGAAGTTGACGAATCCGGCGAATTTGTGGATCGAGTCGTGACGCAGGTGCTGCCCGCAGAGAAGTTCTGGGATGCCGAGGATTACCACCAACACTACTTCGCCAAGCGTGGAATGGCTTCGTGCCACATCCGTCGCAAGTAAAATCAGTTGTGCCTCAAGACTCGCTGACTTTTCCGATTCGCAGTGACAAGCTGACCATGACGGTCTCGGTCAAAGAGCGGTTGGCGCATCGCAAGTCTGATTTCCAGACCATCGAAATCCTGGACACGGACGTGTTCGGCCGATTGTTGCTGCTCGATAATCACATCCAACTCACGGAGTTGGATGAGCGCGCCTATCATGAGTGTCTGGTTCAGATTCCAATGCTGTCGATGCCGGAACCCAGAAGGGCGCTGGTCATCGGCGGTGGTGACGGCGGCGTTCTCCGCGAGTTGGCCAAGCACCGCAGCATCGAGCATGTGGACATGGTTGAGATCGATCAGGCGGTCATCGACCTCAGCCGGCAATGGCTGGCCCAGGTGAGCGATGGAGCATTCGACGACGCCCGGGTGCACGTGCACGTGGCAGATGCCTTCGACTTTGTGAAAAGGGCCAATACGACCTATGACCTGATCGTCGCCGACTCAACCGACACCTATGAGGGCGAAGACGGAGCTCTCAGTGAGATGCTCTTCACGGATGAGTTTTATCAGGATTGTCATCGCCTGCTCTCTGACACTGGGATATTGGTGACGCAGGCCGATAATCTGTTGTTTTGCCCCTATTCCCTAGAAAGCATTCAACAAATGTTTGCACGGGTCTTCCCCAAGACCGGAAGCTACCAGGGCATCATTCCCTCGTTCGGCGGTTTCTCCGGCTTCTGCTGGGCAAGCAAGGGCATGGATTTGGCGAAAGAATTCCCACATGAGCGGGCGAAGAGCCTCCCACTGAGATACATCAATCAGGCGACTTGGGCCTACGCGTTCGCAAATCTTGCGTTTTAGGCGCACTTTTCTGCCTGAAGTTCGTTAATACTTCGTGAACGTTCAAAGCGCCATGCGAATGGATCCATGGCAACCACCTAGGAGGAACTAAGTGAATCTGAAATCAATTCTCATCGTGGCGTGTCTCGTGATCGGCGGGGCAGCGGTAGCGCAGACCGGCGGCGCCAAGTCTGGCGGAGCCAAGCAGGGTTCCGGACGCGTTGGCGGCCCGGCGGGCCAGGGCGGACAATTCCGAATGCGATCTCCTGAAGATCGCGTCGAGCGATTGGCCAAGCAGATCAATCTCACGGCCGATCAAAAGAAGAAGATCCTCGCTCTTTACAAGGCAAACGCTCCCAAGCAAAAGGCGCTCATGGACGACAAGAAGATGACGCGCGAGCAGAAGATGGCGGCATTTGGCAAGATGCGTGATGAGAACAACAAGAAGATGGCCGCGATTCTCACCAAGGATCAGATGAAGAAGCTACAGGATATGAGGCGGCAGGGCGGCCAGCGAGGGCCGGGCGGACCTCCTCCAACGGGCGGTAAAGCTGGTGGAACCAAGTCAGGTGGCACCAAGTCTGGCGGTCGCGGCTAAAAAGCCACCCCATTCGTCCCGATTCGCTGGGTTCGAAGCAACGCTTCGGACCCATTCTTGTTTGCGCTGACGGAACCGTTTGCAGGCTCGCCTCCTTTAATAGACCATGGCTGAAAAGGTGCAGAAGTCCGAAGAAGAATGGCGAGAGTCGCTCAGTCCTGAGGAATATCACATTCTTCGGGAGAAGGGAACCGAGCGCCCATTCACTGGCAAATACTGGAATCTCGACGTCGATGGCACCTACGTGTGCGCGGCATGCGGCAACGTGCTCTTTGACAGTGAGACGAAGTTTGATTCACATTGCGGCTGGCCGAGTTTTTATGATGCCAAGCCTGGCGCGGTTGAATTCCACGAAGACTCCAGCCATGGGATGCGACGCACTGAAGTCACGTGCGCTCGCTGCGACGGCCACCTCGGGCACATTTTCCCGGATGCTCCTCAAACGCCCACCGGTCAGCGATATTGCATCAACTCTGCCAGCGTCAAACTGGTCCCATAGCAGGAGATCAGATTCAGGGCGCCGAACCTCACAGCCATGAATAGGTTTTCCGTCGCCATCGTAGGCTTGGTCGCCTTTGCACTGACCGGGTGTTCCGACGTGGGAGTGAAGTCGAACTCAGACTCCTCCAACGTCTCCGCCGGTGGTAAGGAAGAGTTCAAGATCACCGTGATCGCCAAGAGCAACTCCAACCCGGTTTTTCAGTCAGCCAGGGTTGGCGCAGAAGCGGCGGCCAAGGATCTGAACGGGAAAACGGACCGGAACATTGTCATCGATTGGCGGACTCCAGACACGGAGGACGGCCAGGTCCAAGCGCAGAGGATTGGCCAAGCAGTCAATGAGGGCGCAGATGCCATCTTGATCTCCTGTTCAGATGCCGCCAAGGTGACCGGGGCGATCGATGACGCGGTTGACAAGGGCGTGCCGGTCATGACCTTTGACTCCGACGCTCCAGAATCAAAGCGCTTCGCAAGCTATGGAGCCGACGACATGGAGTGCGGCCGCCTGACGATGAATGAGTTGGCCAAGCAGCTTGGCGAAAAGGGCGAAGTAGCGATTTTGGCCGGAAACCAAAACGCCCCCAATCTCCAGCGCAGGGTTCAAGGGGCAAAAGAGGCTGCCATAAAGTATCCCAACATCAAAATTATCGACACCTTCTATCACCCCGAGACTCCTCAGGATGCGACCTCGGCGGTGATGAACGCCATGAACGCCAATCCCCAGATCGATGGCTGGGCGATGATCGGCGGCTGGCCCCTGTTTGCACCGAGCCTATTGAAAGACTTGGATCCGGCGAAAGTCAAGATTGTCGCCGTGGACGCCCTTCCGGCCGAGTTGCCGTACATCGATCGTGGTCTCGCCCCGGTGCTATTTGCCCAACCGACCTACAATTGGGGCTACCGATCGGTCGAATTGATCGTGGACAAAGTTGTGCATGGCAAGGAAGTGCCCGAGATCAACAAGATGGAGCTGGTTCGGGTATCGAAAGAAAATCTCAATGAATGGGCCAAGCAGCTTAAGGACTGGGGTTTTACGGACGCGGCCCATGCCGTCGACCTCATGCAAGGCATCCGACCCAACGAATTCCCGTCCAGGTAGATGAGACTCGGGTCCTCGACCGTGAAACGGGCGTGAAATGGGGCGAGCACATCGTTGGCATCCAGTTCGCGAGCGCTGATCATAAGGTTGTTGGCAAGTATGCGCAGTTGTCGGCTTTTTCGGTTCGATCGCAGCGGGTCAGACGGTAGCATTTCATCATGTCAACCAAACCGCTTCAAGTCCTCATTTGGGACGAGAACCCGCCTCATGCGCCAAGGGAGATCTACCCAGATCAGATTCGCGGTGCGATCGCCCAGGGCCTCCAACAGTTCGATGAGAATCATGAATTCAACGTGCGAACGGCAAATCTCGATGAGCCGGAACAGGGCGTCCCGGATTCACTGCTCGCAGAAACGGATGTGCTCCTGTGGTGGGGTCATGCGCGGCATGGAGAGGTAGCCGACGAGCTTGCAGAAAGGGTCAAGCGCCACGTGCGAGAGCGAGGCATGGGCTTTATCTGCCTCCACTCGGGTCACTATTCCAAAACGTTCAAAGCGGTCCTTGGCTGCACCGGCCACTTGAAAGGCGGCTGGAGAGAGGCTGACGATCAGGAGATTATCACTGTCTGTGCTCCCAACCACCCGATTGCCAAAGGAGTGGAAGACTTTACGCTGGAATCCGAGGAAATGTATGGAGCGCCATTCGACGTTCCCGCGCCTGAAGTTTTGGTGCTTCAATCCCAGTTTACGGTTGGAAACGAGTATTTCCCATGCGGCATTTGCTGGACAGTAGGCGAAGGAATCGATCCCGAGTTTACGTCCGGTCCGGGTGGCGGCAAGGGCCAGGGAGAAGGTCGCGGGCGCGTGTTCTACTTCCGTCCGGGACACGAAACGTACAAAACCTATTTCGATGAGCGGGTTCAGCGCATCATTTATAACGCGGTTCGTTGGGTCGGGAGGAAATCCTAGAGATGACGCAATTCATGACATCTTGGCAATTGTGCCGCGGGCGGTTTGTAACGGAAGTTTCCAATCTTTCCCAGGAGCAGCTCAATTGGCGGCTATATCCAGGATCGCTAACGATCGGCGAGATGGCGCTTCACGTGGCGGGAGTCGAAATCTCGTTTGTCAGCCAACTCACGGGGGCCACGCTCGACGAAATGGCCCAGCGACTGAAGCGAACGGCGACTGAGGGCGTGGTCAATGACCTTGCCTTTCCATTCGCTCCTGAAGAGATCACCCCCGAGTTCGTCAGTCAAAGCCTTTCCCTCGCAGAATCGATGACCCGCCCAGTTATCGAGAATCCAAGCGGTGAAATCCTCTCGAAGGAACTTGTGAGCGCCTTGGGACCAGTGATTACGGGTGAAGGCGCCTTGGCAAGGTTTGCGTTTCATCCCGGATATCACCAGGGACAGGCATATCAGATCAAAAGTGCGCCGGGGTTTCCCGCCTAGCTTTGTGAAGATGAAACCGGTGGGTCAGTCTTTCTTGTCCCACCATTCGCGAATGGCTTGCTCCCAACTGAGAGCGGCATACTCTTCCAGATATTCGGACACGGCCTTGATTCGGCGCACGTAGAAGCGCTCGATAGCCCGAATATCTGGCTGCTCTACCCAGTTCACCCAAACGTCTAACGCTCGGTCCACTAAATGCTTTGCCTCGTCCACCTTTGCCGTCCGTGGATCCTCGCCCAAAACACCAGAGTTCTTGGGAGTGAGTTTCCCGTTGAGCGTCGAGAGATCCACCAAATCCGGTCTGAGGGCCAGCATCTGGGCGGTCTCCCAACGGCCCGCGTGGTCCAAAAGCGTGTCATCCTCGATCACTTCCAATGGTGCCGCTGCGACCACATACAACTCAGCGCCGATGAAC
>CAMLEL010000066.1 GCA_946478935.1 uncultured Armatimonadota bacterium | reverse complement strand
TGAAGTCGAAGATGGTCACGCTACCGCCACCCATGTTCGAACTCACCAACCGATTTGCGCGAAGGTTCAGGGAGAGCATGTGCGAACCTCCCTGCCCGGTGACGTACTCGCGCTCGACTTTGCCGGCATTCACGTCGACAAGCAGCAGCCGTTGATTGCGCTCATCGGTGCAGACGAGCTTGGAGTTGTCGACCCATTGCGCCCCGTGCGGCATGGCTTGGCGATCCAGTTCAATCCGCTTGACCTCCTTTTTGCTCGCGAGGTCCAAGATGCTGAGCGAGGACCCGGGGCCTACTCCCTGCTTGAAATAGTTGGTCACCACGGCGCGCTTGCCGTCGGACGAGACTGCGGACTCGTGCGGGCCATTTCCAACCGGCACATGAACTTTTTGGTGCGTCGCCAGGTCGACAATCGTTGCAGAATCGGCCTGTTGATTAACAATCACGGCGATCCCGCTTGGCTTTACGGTGAGGGCAACGAGCAAGAGCGTGGGAAGCATCGAGAATGCCTACCGCCAAACGGTTGCGAATAATTCCCGGCGTCGGCAATGAAAACAGGGAGGGCGGTCATGACCGCCCTCCCCGATTGTGATGTCAGAACTTGCTTGTTTAGGCCTTTGTAGCCTCGACGTTCAGACGGATCGTTACGGTGTCACCGATCGCGGCGTTACCATTCGGCAAGTTGTCGCCGTAATTGATGCCGAAGTCGCGTCGGTTGATGCGGATCGGGTCGGCGACATAGCCTACGCGGGCAGGCTGATCACCGGATCCCGGGAGTACTCCATAGCGCTTGAACGGGATGGAAATCCGCTTGGTGACGGCCTTGATCGTCAGATCGCCTTCCACCACGTAACCATTGGTCATTTCCCGCACCGACGTGCTCTTAAAGGTCAAAGTCGGATACTTGGCGACATCGAAGAAGTCGGCGGACTTCAGGTGAGTGTCCCTTGGCACAACGTTTGTATCGATCGTGTTGACTTGGGCGGTGAAATCCACGCTCGACCGTGATGGGTTGACGGCATCCTCTTTGATGGTGCCGCTGAACTTATTGATGCGGCCGTGGACGTTGGCGAGACCCATGTGCGAGATTTCAAAGTAAACGCTCGTGTGCATCGGGTCGATCGTATAGTTGGCCGTGTCCTTGATGCGGCTCGTCTGCACCGCTGAACTCAGCTGTGGCTCTGAGTAGGCAATACCCGGATGAAACGCGATGGTTGCAGCGAAGGCGGCAGCGGCGATAAGAGGAATGGTGAGGTTTTTGATTTTCATTGTTTTTCCTTGTTTCACTTGGTTCGTAATGTGGCGAGGGCGTCTGACCAGCGCTTCAGTTCTGAAAGCATGACATTCGCCGAATCGACGTGCATTTGCTCGGGAATAAATTTCCCTTCGTCTGAGAGATGACCGTGTACATTCGGGATGACTACCGCTTCGTAAAGCGGCACGACCTTAAAGGTGGTGAGTATCTGCTTGGTCATTTGGGTGGCGCGCATGCCGCCCGAGATTCCACCATAACTGGCAAAGCCGACCGGCTTGTAATGCCACTCTGCGGTTAGGTACGTCAAAGCATTCAAGAGGCTGGCGGGAGTGCTGAAGTTGTATTCCGGAGATACGAATACAAAGGCATCGGCGGAGTCAACCATCTTGCTCCACTTCTTGGTGTGCTCATGCACATAGGCCCGTTTGGCGGGGTGCTCCGGCTCATCGAAAACCGGCAGATTGACGTCGGCAAGCTCCACCAACTGCACTTCGAACTCGCCATGCTCCTTGGCGACCTTTGCAATCCATTCCCCGACCGTGGAGCCGACTCGTCCCGGTCGGGTGCTTGCGACGAGTACCATTAGCTTTGACATAGACACATCATACTCCGTAGCACTCCACTATTTGTAGCGATAAGAAAAAAGTCCCGCCGCGTATGCTCGGTAAGCTCGCGCTCGTAGAATGAACTGACATGGAATGGAAAGACCGTTGCCCGAAGAGCCTCTGCCGAGGGGTTTCTCTCATCCAGGAGAAATGGACGCTCTTGATCATTTCGCACCTACTGGAGAACTCGTGCGGATTCAACGAACTCGCCCGCAAGACGGAAGGAGTCAGCGCTACGACCCTATCCCAACGGTTGGGCCTTCTGGAACAGGCAGGTTTGGTCACCAAGACAGTTCATTCGACGATGCCTCCGCGAACAAGCTATGAACTCACCGAGGCCGGTCGAGGTTTGAAGCCCGTTATGGAAGCCATCGCAGAGTGGAGTCAGAAGTACATTTCAGCGAACGATCCCTTTCCGTTCGACGATTAGTCCGTCCAGCATCTAGGTGAAAATAGGCCTCTAACCAGTAGAATTGGCCATGCGCCAAGGTTCTATCCCGTCTGGAACCATCGCACTTTTGTATACGGATATAGAAGGGAGCACTCGGATGTGGGAGAACCATCCGGATGAAATGAGCCTCGCTCTGAAGCGACACGACGAATTGCTTCGCGCTGTGATCGAGGATCAGGGAGGATACGTTTTCAAAACCGTTGGCGATGCTTTTTGCGCTGCATTCAGTGTTACTCGCCAAGCCGTTGAGACGGCATTTCTTGCCCAGAAGGCTGTCCTGGCTGAATCATGGCCAGAGGCCACTCCCATCAAAGTGCGGATGGCAATCCACACCGGAGCCGTGGGAAGTCGCGCTGGTGACTATATCGGACGGCCACTTCACCGAATCGCTCGGCTGCTCTCCACGGGTCATGGATCGCAGATTCTGCTTTCGCAAGTCGCGCACGACATGGTAGTCGATGCGTTGCCGAAGCCATTCATCCTATCGGACAAAGGAGAGCACACGCTTCGAGATTTGGGTAGGCCAGAGAGGATCTATCAGGTGGTTCACCCTGAACTGCCCTCCGACTTTCCGGAGCTACGAACCCTCGACAACACCGCGATGAAGCACAACCTGATCCAGCAATGGAGCAGCTTCGTGGGTCGAGAGAAGGAATTGGAGGAAACTCAGTCACTGATTCAAAAGACGCGGCTGCTCACGCTCACCGGAGCTGGTGGCAGTGGCAAAACCCGCTTGGCGCTCCAATTGGCCGCCGAGCAGTTAGAGGCCTTTGCCGACGGTGTTTGGCTTGTAGAACTCGCGAGCCTGTCTGATCCGGCCCAAGTTCCTCATGCGGTCGCGGCCGTTCTGGGCGCCAAGGAAACACCCGGAAAACCGATTGCGCAAACGCTCGAGGAGTCGCTGAAAGATCGGCAATGTCTCATCATCCTGGATAACTGCGAGCATGTGTTGGATGCCTGTGCAGACCTGACGACCCAACTCATCACGCGAAGTCCTTCTATTAAGGTGCTCGCAACCAGCCGTGAAGGGATGAACGTTCCCGGTGAGCAAACCTACCGGGTTCCCTCCCTGAGCCTCCCTACAAGGAGGCGTCAACACACCAAGGAGTCTGTCTCGCAGTATGACTCCGTTCAGTTGTTCGTCGATCGTGCAAGCGCCGCTCGCGGAGAATTTGAGCTGACCGAGGAGAATGCCGCTGCCGTCGCATCGCTATGTCTGCACTTGGATGGAATTCCCCTTGCGATTGAACTCGCCGCGGCCCGTATCCGCTCGATGTCGATAGAGGAAATCGCGGCCAAGTTGGACCAGAGATTTCGCTTGCTCACGACCGGCTCACGTGCCGCGCTTCCACGGCACCAAACGTTACGAGCCCTGGTCGATTGGAGCTACCAACTGCTTGAGCCTTTGGAGCGCGATGCCTTCGAGCAACTCTCCGTATTTGTAGGCGGCTGGGATATCGAGATGGCGGACGCGGTTTGCGGAGACACACTCCCAGAGTTCGAGTCGCTTGACATTTACGCGACGCTCGTTGAGAAGTCATTGATGAACTTCGAGCCTGGTGAAGGTGGCCGCTACACCTTCTATGAGACGATTCGTCAATTCGCCAGGGAGCAGTTGGCGGGCCGACCGGAAGTGGAATCAGGCGCTTTGAAGCGCCACGCCGAGTTCATGGCCGAATACGGTCTTAGGAACGTCCGCAGGTTTCGTACTGCCGATGAACAGGAAGCGCTCCTGCTCACAACGCGAAATTCAGCCAACTTGTCAGCGGCCATCGGCTGGGCGAGAGGTGAGCAAAGAAGCGATTTGGTGGCCATGCTGGCTCTTGCCCTCGGAGCGACTCTGCAACGCAATGGCTACCCTCGGGACGGCACTGGACTCATCGAGGAAGCGATTTCGCAGGTTGAGACGGGTGAAGAGTTCGATCAGGAGATCATGTTTCGGCTTCTATGCGAGCGAGCCACTTTGGCGCTCGACCTATTGGAAACAGATGTCGCCGAGCCTTATGCCATCCGTGCCCGGGAGCTTTCAGACAACCTCGATGCCTTGGAATTCACCATCAGGAGCGAAAACCTTTTGGGTCAGATCGCAATGGCCAAGAATGATTTTGCCGAGAGCCGGCGGCATTACACGGAAGCTCTCAAGCTTGGCGAGAAGTCGAAAAACTGGGTTGAAATGGCACGGATGCGCAACAACTTGGGGATCGTGGAGCGCCGGGATCCGAATGGCGATAACGATGTCGCAGTCGAACACTATCGCGCCGCACTTGAAATCCAGCGTTCCCAAAAGCACACCCGAGGGGAAGCCGAAACCCTCAACAGCCTCGGAGTTCTGGAGCAGACTCGAAAGAACTTCACGGAAGCGGCGCGCCTCTACTTGGAAGCAGCACAGATTGAAGTCACACTTGAACACCCGTTTGGAGTTGCGAAGACGTTATCGAACTACGGTGAAGCGCTTGCTGAACTTGGGGATCATGAAGGTTCCCTCGGTCCGCTCGCGGTTGCCGAACAGATTTTCGACCGCATTCGATCCCCCTACCGAGACTACACGAAAGAGCTACTGGACAAATCGGCTCAGAATGCAAGTCGGACTCCAGAACAGATTCGAACGCTGCGCGATCGGTTTCGTCACATTGACCTGAAGGATGCCATTAGCGCCAGTCTCCAACTAAAATAAACGGCGCCCAATAATAGGGATGACTCCAGCGAGGGTTATTCCCCGCCGCTTTGACATTCATCAGGGATCGAGCCGCCTTGCGCAGCGCTTCCCCCTTGTCGTCGCCCGCTTTCAAGTTGGCATAGAATCGCTTCATCAACACTGCCGTGGCGCGATCGTCCACTGACCACTGGCTCACCACCTGAGAGGGCGCGCCGGCGGCAAAGAGTGCCCAACTCAGTCCGACGATGCCTTCGCCTGACTTCTTCGCTCCTCTGGCTGTGTTGCATGCGGAAAGGACCACGAGGTCGGCCTTGAGCTTCATTCCGAGAAGTTCGCGAGCCGTCAGGTAACCATCTGTGGCATTCCCGTCGGGAACTGCCAAGACGATGCTGCTCAGCATCGGTGAAGCATCGTTGATGAAGGCGTGGGAAGCGATGTGTAGCCAGCGGTACTTGCCAGCTTCGCGCATGAAAGCGGATTCCTGTGCCTTCTTGCGATTCAGCACATTTGCGCCCGGGAATAGCTGAGCGATCGCGTCCGCTTCCTGCTGGGTTCCGGGCAGATCGACGATTCCCACCGATAGGCCCTTTGTGAGGTCTCGTGAAGGCGGTTCGATCGGTCGAGACGGCGGTTCGATGGGCCGAGACGGCGGCTCGATTGGGCGAGATGGCGGCTCGATCGGGCGCGAAGGTGGTTCGATTGGACGCTGCCCAGGAACGAGCGGATTATCGCCAAAGCGGTCGGCTCCACCAAAGTTCGGATTGGCCACGATCAGGAGGGAGTTTTCTTTGTTTTGCCTTGGCCTTACATCGAGGATTCCGTCCATCGCCGTACCGCTGAAGGCGTATGCAATCTCGTATCGCTCAATCAAGAATCGGCCGTCAAAAAGGGCGGCGAAGGGCACGTCCCAGAGGGCGCCATCTGGACAAATGACGAGACGGCGCGAGTTCCTCAGATTCTTGGACAGGGGAGCAATCAGCGCGGCATGAAGCTTCTTTGAAGTCGCTTGGTATGGCAGGGCCGGGTTGGCGAGAGACTTGGCAAGCTCCAAGCTCAGCGATTCAAGTTGATTTCGCCCGATCGGCAACCCGACCACCGCGACTCGCGGTTTCCCGCCGACTCTTGAAATCAAAAAGGCCCGCGGTACATCGGTCAGGATGTATTCGACGAGGGTCGTTCCCTGTGGCAGCTTTGAGGCGATTTCATTCAACGAGGCAATGCCGACCGAGCGCTTCCTGGCAAGCAATGGATGCTTGGAATAGAGGTTAGCGGTGAATGCCGCGATCTCGTTTTCGCACTTGAGAAGTTCGGTTTTGAGAGCCGCAAACCGTTTCTTCGCGCCGACTTCGTTCTGAGCGCCCTCACGCACCATTTGAGCGTTGATTCGGTCGGCCCGTCCTCTCAACTCACGTTCACGCGCTCGCTCAGTTGGAGTCATTTCTGACTCGATCGCCGCGTTTCCCGAGCCTAGGATATCGAGCAATGAGCGACTCTTTGTGCGTTGGACAACGGCATACGCTTCCTCGGGTTTGCCTCGTTGAACGAGAAGGTCAATGTAGCTTCGGTAGATGTCTAGCCTTCGGCCGACGAACTCGGATTTACCCTCTGATGAAGCCCCCAATCCAGAACGGACCTCCTCAATGAGTTCGATGCTGTGCTTGTAGGTCGCATCGGCTTCCTTAAGTCGCTTTTGCTTTACCAGAGAACGGGCAACGTTTGCGAGGGTGCTCGCCGCGAACCGTTTGTTGCCAATCAAATTGTATGTTTCCACTGCCCGACGGTGATAAGGTTCAGCTTCTTTGTACTTGCCCTGGTCGATCAGAGCGTTGGCGATACCATCATTGACCGTCGCAACCTCCTCTGTCCGACCCAGCGTTTGGTAGAGTGCCAGAGCCTCGCGGTGCAGTTTGATCGCAGCTTCGTACTGTTTTGCTTCTCGTAAGATGGAGCCCAGAGTCGAGAGGCAGGAAGCCTGACCCGACTTGTCCCCGATTTGCCGGTAGAGGGCCAAAGCTTCTTCCAAGGCCGGTCGGGCAAGCTCTTGCCGCTTGGCCTGGTTGTGAACCACTCCAAGGTTGTTCAAGGCGGTCGCCAAGTCCGGTCGACTGCCAATCTTCTTGAAGATGTCGATCGCTTCCGTTAGGCTGGAGACGGCCAAGTCGGACTGACCCAGCAAGTCATAGACGATGCCCAGATTGATTAGCGTCGTTCCCTGGAATCGGATGCTGTTCGTCTCGCGACGAATCTTCAGAGACTGTTCGAATAGGTTCAGCGCGCCCAGCAGGTCTCCTTCTTCTCGCTTCAGGGAGCCCAAGTCCGATAGCTCTGAAGCTTCCTCAGACTTAAATCCACCTTCACGGGCGATTCGGAGGGCCTCTTCATGGGATTTGCGAGATTCAGACCGCATTCCGAGGGAATGCTGGGCATCGGCGATGAGGCCCAGGGCCGACGCTTCCCAGCGCTTGTCTCCGAGTTCGCGTTTGATCGCCCGGGCTTCGACCGCGTACTTGAGGACTTCGCGCGGCTCATCGATGCCATTGGAGAGGATCGCCAGGTTTAACAGCATATTGCTGACATTCCGCTTGTTATCTTTGCCGCGGTAGTACGCCAATAGCTGCAGGTAGATGGGCTTCGCTTCCATGGGGTAGCCCATGTTGTCCTTCATGATTGCGAGGTTTCCGAGCATCCCCATTTCGTCGTCTTCGGCCTTGGCTTGGGCAAAGAAACCCTTGGCATGTTGGAAGGACTCTTGGGCCTTCAGGAGATTGCCTTGCGCATAGTAGGTGTTACCGATCAACTGCCAGGCACGTCCCTGCCCGAAGACATCGCCCAACTCCTTTGCCTTGGTCAGACCCTCGTTGTAGACCTTGAGGACCTCGTCCCACTTGAATTCTTTCTCCAGCGGCTTCGCGCGGTCG
Source organism: uncultured Armatimonadota bacterium (assembly GCA_946478935.1). The sequence continues at coordinate 1,236 of CAMLEL010000066.1, read as the reverse complement.
AAGATTGCTTGGACGTCAACATGTGGCTTGGGACGTTCCGGCGCGGTTTGAGCGAGGGCTCCCACTGATAACAACGCTAGCGCTACTAGGACGAAGAGACAGAAAAGCAATCGGCGATCGGCCATGAACGTTCACTCCCGGATCGGCGACCCTGGACAGATTTCGGACGCCAATGACCTAGTGTGGCTTCAAAATTCCAGCAAAAGCAACGGGTCGCAGTTGGCTTCAATTGGACTTGATCGCGCCTTTGCCATGCCCAATCCCAACATCGAGCGCTGATTCATCACGGCTTTAGATTCGCGGCTATGATATGGGTCACGCTATGTTGCTTGCCGTGATTGCCGCTCTAACGATGACTCCAAATCAGTCACCTGCCATCCCGATGCCGTCCAAGCGCCAACTGGAATGGCAGAAGCTCGAATATTACGCCTTCATCCACTTCGGCCCGAACACCTTCACCGACAAGGAATGGGGCGAAGGCAAGGAAGATCCAAAAGTCTTCAACCCCACCCAACTCGACGCCCACCAATGGGTCCGCACGTTCAAAGAGGCGGGAATGAAGCAGGTGATCATTACCGCCAAGCATCACGACGGTTTCTGTCTGTGGCCCAGCAAGTATTCGACCCACACGGTCGCGCAATCTTCGTGGAAGGGCGGCAAGGGAGACGTTCTGGCTGAGTTGCGCAAGGCCTGCAACGAGTACGGCATGAAGATGGGCGTATACCTCTCGCCCTGGGATCGGAACCATCCCAAATACGGCACCGATGAGTACAACGACGTCTTTGTAGCGACGCTCGAAGAAGTCCTTACTAAATACGGGCCAATCTACGAAGTCTGGTTCGACGGCGCGAACGGAGAGGGTCCGAACGGGAAGCGTCAGGTCTACGACTGGCCCAGGTTCATCGCCACGGTCCGCAAACACGCTCCGGACGCCGTCATTTTCAGCGACAACGGCCCCGACATTCGATGGGTGGGCAACGAGAGGGGCATCGCCGGCGAGACTTGCTGGAGCACGATCGACCGTTCCAGCACGAAGTCGGCGATGGGCGCAGCTGATACCAACTATTTGAACACGGGCGACCTCAACGGCAAGGATTGGGTCCCGGCCGAGTGCGACGTCTCAATTCGGCCGGGCTGGTTCTACCATGCGTCGCAGGACGACAAAGTCAAGACGCCCGAGCAGCTGATGGATCTTTGGGAGAAGTCGGTTGGGCGAAACGGGGCTCTGCTGCTGAA
>CAMLEL010000065.1 GCA_946478935.1 uncultured Armatimonadota bacterium | reverse complement strand
TAATGACGGCCGCCGCTTCATGTGAGGCCGTCGGCACTTCCCCATCTCGAATCGCGCCGGCTTCTGCGTCAACCACGGCCTGCAACGCAGCCAGCGCCACTTCCACCTGCTCCTCGTTCGGCTCGCGCGTCGTGATGAGCTGGGTCATGAGGCCAGGCTTGAAGAGAATGTTCACGAAGTTCGAGTTTCTGAACTTGCCCGCGAAGCGGATCAGCTCGTAGGACACGCCGGCGATGATCGGAGTCAGGACCACGAGCTCAATCAACTGCCGACCCAGGATGTCCAAGATGATGTTTCCCTGACCACCGGTGATCAGGTAGCGCGGCGTCACGGTCGAAATGATGAAGCCGATGATGAACACAATGACGATGAAGCTGGTGCCGCAGCGAGGGTGCAGCCGAGTCTGCTTCATGCAGTTGTCGATCGTAAGGTCCTGACTGGCTTCCAACGTGTTGATGGCTTTGTGTTCAGCGCCGTGGTACTCAAAGACCTCTTGGATTGGGCGATAGCGGCTGATGAGCAGGATGTAGCCGAAGATGAAAATGCCCTTGATTGTCTCCGTCACAGCATTGATGGCCGTCCCGCTTTTGACTCCAGCGAAGCGAAGCTGTTCGGCCAGGATGTTGGGAAGCATGTTGAATAGGAACCAGGCCATCGCGAGGGACACGACCATGGTTCCGGCGACGGCGACGTCCTGGATATTCTTCTTTGCCCGGCTCATGGGCTGGACGGCACCCGCCGGCACGACGTTGCCGATGGTCGCAACCTCTGGTCCAGCTATGACTTCGGCAGATTCGTCCTTCTTCTCGTACTGGGGATCCATGTGGATCTTGGTGGCGAACCGCATGGCGCGAATTCCGAGCGCCATCGCATCCAAAATGCCGAGCGTGCCTCTCAGAAATGGGAGTTTGAGCCACTTTTGGCGTCCGATCCAGGTCTTTTCCAAGTGCTCCGTCTGTTGGACGATTTCGCCATTGGGGGCTCGACAGGCAACGGAAAAGTAGTTGGGAGACCGCATCATCACGCCTTCGATGATTGCTTGGCCCCCGTACTGGAGGTATTCGCCCTTGGGCATCGGTGGATTATACCGACCTAGCCGTTCAGGCCCATGGACGGGACATAAGCGGCAAAATCAGTCTCCGGGAAGTCCTCGTCGCCACGAGCCAGACAGAGCCCCCTCAGTTCTCCTCGGTGGTAGGTTCCGTGGTTCACCACGTGCTGCGCGATTTGGCTCAGCCGCAGATGACCGGGGTCGCCGTTGAATCGATGGTAATGGATGAGGGGGTCATCATCCCGAACCTCAAGAAAAGTCTTCCAGTGCGCGCTTAGCTCCCGCAGCTTCTCTTGAGTCACGGGAAACTCGGGCATCGATGTTGGCGGCGTTCCAAGGCAGCGCAAGTACCAAATCTCTTGCGCACCCAAGATGTGTTGGAAGACCTTTTGATCTGGATCACCAATGTTCTTGCGGGTCAGAAACGCCAGCCACTGCTCATTGGCCCACCGATCGTAGTCGAACATTTCGCTCAGCTGGGCGAATCGCTCCCTCATTGCTTTGTTTGGAATGCGCGCATGTATCCCAGGCATTGGGCGACTTCATGGTCGTTGGCGTCCCAGTTATGTTCGTACTCGACCGATACCGGGCCCGACATGCGAATCTTCGCAAACTCCTCGAGAATGCCCCGCACGTCGGAAACGCCGAGTCCGAACGGCATATCGTGGCCGGACGGCTTGAACTCGTGCAGGTCCTTGAGGTGGCTGCTGACGATTCGGCCTTTGAGTGTTCGGATGGCGTCCACCGGCTTGATCCCGGAGCGGACCCAGTGACCCGTGTCGGCGCAGGCGCCGATGCGCTTGTCTCGATCCTTCACCAGGCTATACACGTAATTTGGATCCCACATTCGGTAGTTCGGATTGTTGGGTTGCCTGGGGTGGTCATGGAAGCCAACCTTGAGGTCGAATTCCTTCACCATTGCTTCGATCGTGTCGATAGCATTATCCGATTCGGTGTTGATCACCTGGATGCCCAGGCCCTTTGCCCAAGCGAAGAGCGGACGCGCTTCCTCCGGCTTGGTCGAGATTCCCGTGACGCCGAAAGCAATGGCTTTTACGCCATGCTTTTCCAAAATCGATCGTAGCTTGGCGGTGTTGGCATCGCCCATCTGGTGGCCAACTTTCGCGTCACCTGTGTCCTTGCTTAAGGTTTGGCCCGGATAGAGTTCGATGTTCTTCGAGCCAGCTCTGGCCGCCTTGGCGATGGCTTCCTCCGCCGTGAATCGGTTGAAGGTCCAAGCTTGGACGCAGGGCTGGAATTTGAGAGGGGCGGCTACGGCTGCAGCAATGAGCAAGACGGCGAGTGACATTTGTTAATTGTGCCGGAATCTATCTCTCTCTTGCCGCTCCTCGCCTTTCAATGATTTCTCGATTGATCTTCCGTGCGTCAGAAGCCTTTTTGAGAGCATTTTTGATCACGTCGACTGCGCCTTCTTCGCTAAGGCCCGTTAGAGGACGACCAATATCACGAAAGTCTTGCGCTGCGAATTCGAATTCTGGCCCTTTAGGAAAGTCGACGAGCCTGCCTTCTTGCAGAGGGTAAACGCCTGATACAGCGCCAAGTACCAATAGCTCATCTGAAAGACCAACAACTCCCCGCGCACCCGCCGCTGTTCCGGTAACAGCATGCTTGTTGATCCCAGCCCGCTGCTTAACAGCATAGGTCAGGAACATAAGGTATCGAGAGCCAACATCAAGGAGCGGCTCGTCATCAAGCCTCGTTCCTGAGTAAGTTCCATCTGGACCTTGGAACTGGAGATCTCCGTGATTCTGTCGAATCGATAGGACGCCAGGCCCCCCTCTTAAGTCTCTTTCAACCACGAACCTAAAGACGGTGTGCTGCTTTGGTCCTGCGCCTCCGATCGGCGTGAACCCTCGCCTAACAACTGCCTCAACCCGGCCAATCGCAATCCTGTCAGCTTGAAGGCAAAAGCTCTGAAGTAGCTCGGATATTGGCGGACGCACGGCCAATACTCGCATCTTGCCCCGTTGCTTTGTTGGGGGCGTAACAGCCATTTCTCGTTGAGAAAAGGTTAGTTCGCTACAGCAAGTCGGGTTTAAGTCTGCTGAACCACTATCAAGACCGCATCCGAGCAAGGCAAGGGCGATTCCTACGTAGTACAGTTTTGTCATTTTCACACCTATGGACACGGAGGGTACAACTGATCCAATCTGAGCTTATCGTTCAAAGTATATGTCTGAACGTTCAATTTGAAATAGTGGGCGATACTTGTATGGACTGTAGATTCAAGATTTGAAGTGTGGTCCAATCCTAGAGCGTGACCCAGTTCGTGATTCGCCACTGCACGGTTGATGTGTCGCCAGCTTAGCCTTGCAAAGTTATTGGCTGCACAATCTCCAGTTCTCGTAGGATCTCCGTCCAACCGATATCAATTGTAATGAATATGCTTCTGAGCTCCTGCAACCTCCGTGTACGCGTAAGCGATTTCAAATGGGTCGCAAACCGAATCATCATATAGAATCTGAACCAATGATGTTCCTGGCGTAAATGCTACCCTGCCGGATGCCGTCCAGTCGCTGCGGGCCGTTGCTGAGAATCCCGTAAACCAAGTTAGCGATTCATAGTAGGTAACACTACACGGATTAGAAAGGACTGGCGGTAATTCAGCTGGAGTTTGATAGTTTGGTCCCCAAGAACCGAGTTCAACGGTCACTTCGACAGTTGCGAGCACGGCTCCCGACTGACTTTTCCATTTCGCGATAACGGTAATGGCGTTTTCGGTTCCGAGCCCAGAGCCAAAGACGATAACTCAAGCCTGACCTCGGCTGTCGGTGGTTTTTGTAACGGGCCATGAGCCCGTCGTAGTTGACAGTTTTGTTGGATGAGAACAGTCAAACTCAACCTGTGAGTTTGGAGCAACCTCTGTGCCCTCAAATGCTGTTACTACTAGGCTCTCTAAGGGAGCACACCCAACCCCCCCCCAGATGTAAAGCCATAGGAGAGGGCTGTAAAGTCTGTGTTGGATTCAGTCCTGAAATCAAGTTCACGGGCGGGAACAAAGGCAACGATGGCGGCGACCAAGGCAAGCACAACGAGATGATACGCCAAAAATCCGGTATTCCGTAAGGGTTTTCTGCTTCAAGTCTGTGATCGTCACTCGCTAATTTATATCCACAAATTTCAGCAAGGGAGCACATCGTGGGTATCAAGGCTGTGACTTGGTGTGAAACCATGCCGCCTAACCTGTGTCACGATCGAGTACTTCGCAGCCATGCTGAGCTAAGCCTGATGAGGGGAGCTTACGCGCTCTTGATTTCAATATCCACGCCGCTGGGAAGGTCGAGCCGCATCAGGGCGTCGATCGTCTTGTTGGTTGGTTCAAGGATATCGATGAGCCGATTGTGGGTGCGCAGCTCGAAGTGCTCCATCGACTCCTTGTCGATGTGCGGGCCGCGGATGACAGTAAAGCGGCGGATGTTGGTGGGAAGTGGGATCGGACCGCTCACGCGCGCTCCAGTTCGCTTGGCAGTGTCGGTGATCTTCTCAGCCGACTGATCGATGATTCGGTGATCGTATGCTCGGAGTCTAATTCTTACTTTCATTTTTGCCTTTGATAGATTGCGTTTCCCATCGTGAAAACCAACCGACGGCAATCGGCTGCAACCTCACGAGGAATCCAAATTGTACCTGAGAGACGGTCCAACTTCTTGTTTGGAGCATCCCCATAAATAGCGAGGGCCGTTCGATTGTTCGAACGGCCCTCGGTTGCAACTCCCGAATTAGTCGGTGATCGCGGTGATGGTGCCGGCGCCCACGGTTCGGCCACCCTCTCGGATTGCGAACTTGGAACCCTGCTCCATAGCGACCGGCTTACCTTCGATGAGCTCGATGTCCATGGTGATGTTGTCACCCGGCATGACCATCTCGACGCCCGCAGGCAGGTTCAGCGTTCCGGTCACGTCCGTCGTTCGGAAGAAGAACTGGGGTCGGTAGCCCGTAACGAACGGGGTATGGCGACCGCCCTCTTCCTTCGAAAGGACGTAAACCTCAGCCTTGAACTTGCGGTGAGGCTTGATCGAACCGGGCTTGGCCACAACCTGGCCTCGCTCGATCGACGTTCGCTCCACACCACGGAGAAGCAGTCCGACGTTGTCGCCCGCCTCGCAGTAGTCCAAAGTCTTGCGGAACATCTCAACACCCGTACAGACGGTCTTGCGAGGAGCCTCGGAAAGACCGACAATCTCGACCTCTTCCATCGACTTGAGCTGACCGCGCTCCACACGGCCGGTAGCGACGGTGCCGCGACCGGTGATGGTGAACACGTCCTCGACGGCCATCAAGAACGGCTTGTCCTTGTCTCGCTCAGGAGTTGGGATGTAGCTGTCCACTGCGGCCATCAGGTCGGTGATCGACTTGACATGCACGTCGTCAAAGTCCACCTTGCCGGCCTCGACCTGGTCGAGAGCCTTTCGAGCGGAACCCTTGATGATCGGCGTATTGTCGCCATCAAATCCGTACTTGCTGAGAAGCTCGCGGATTTCCATCTCAACCAGCTCAAGCAGTTCGGCATCGTCCACCTGGTCCACCTTGTTGATGTAGACCACGATGTGAGGAACGCCGACCTGTCGCGCCAGCAGGATGTGCTCGCGCGTCTGCTGCATCGGACCGTCGGTACCGGCAACAACCAAGATCGCACCGTCCATTTGGGCGGCGCCGGTGATCATGTTCTTGATGAAGTCGGCGTGGCCCGGACAGTCGACGTGGGCGTAGTGTCGGGTATCGGTCTCGTACTCCTGGTGGGAGATGTTGATCGTGATTCCACGAGCCTTCTCTTCCGGCGCGGAGTCGATCTCGTCGTACGCGCGCTTCTGCGCAAGTCCCTTCTCAGCCAAGACGCCGGTGATCGCGGCAGTCAAGGTCGTTTTGCCGTGGTCTACGTGGCCGATGGTGCCAATGTTGACGTGCGGCTTAGTTCTTTCAAATTTAGCTCTTGCCATATTTTCTTCTTTCTAAGTCCTTGTGGTTAGGGAGGGCGACCCGTCGCCCGATTTCGGTCTCACCCCAACCACACGGAGGGGTTAACGACAATCGGATATTTTACAGCCTTGGGAGGTGCAAAATCAAGGTGCTGGGACTCGCATGACTACCCCGCTGTGAGGGCCTTGTGTGAGGCAATCCGTCTCCACTGGCCGCGGATGGCAGTGGCATCCTTTCCGGGAATCTATCTCCCGGCACCAACTGACCTTTCGTCAATAATGTGAATCGTGATCACCAGCATCCACACCATGATCTATTCGGACGATGCTCCAGCGACCCGGGCATTCTTCCGTGATGTGCTCCAATGGCCGTTTGTGACCATGGATGAAAGCATGGGTGGTGTAGACTGGCTGATCTTTCGCACGGGGCCAAGCGAGTTGGGTGTGCATCCCACTTTCAGCGTCTGGGAGGGTAAGGAGTACCGCCATCCACGGCACCACTCGATCATCCTGATGTGCGATAACATCAATACGACGATGCAGGAGTTGACGGCCCGAGGCGCCGAATTTGAGGGCGAACCGGTGGACCAAGGCTACGGTATGGTGGTGTCCATGATAGTGCCGGGGGCTGATCCGATCGAACTTTATCAGCCGGCTCATCCAACCGCGTTCAATCTGTAATCCTCAAGGCAGTCTGGCGGCCCGCTCAGCTGCCTGATCCAGCATCCGAACCAACTGTGGCTGAGCAAACCAGTTACCGCGCAACATTACGCCAGAGATTCTTTTGGTATTCGCAATGTTCGCCAATGGGTTGGCATCGAGCAGCACAAGATCAGCCCGAAGCCCGACCTTCACCCCTCCAAACTTGGCGCTGCCTTTCAGGAATTCGGCTGGAATCCGAGTTGCCGCCTCAAGCGCCGAATAAGATGAGAGCCCTGCATCGACAAAGCACTGGAGCTCGCGGTGTATAGCAAAACCAGAGCCGAGATACACGTCGGGCGAGTCGGAACCCGCCATGATCTTGCCGCCGTTTGCGTGGATTTGCCGGACGAGCTCATTTCGGTAATGAACAAACTTTTTGCGGTGCGCCTCGGAAGCGGCGATGCGGGGATAGATGATCCCCATCGCGCGGTCCCACTCGGCAATCTTGGACTTGGGCATGAACCGAAAATCAGACAGGGCGCGGGTCTGCTCCCGAGAAATCTGATTGCCGTAGATCAGTTTGAGGAACGAGAGCGACGGCGCAACATAGATCTTGGCTCGCGCCGTTTTCTTCGCGATGGCGGTCAGCTTGGCTTCGTCGACATGATCGAGGCTCAGCCAATTCTCTTTGCGAAACAAGCCACTCTGGGTAACTGAAGTTTTGATCGGCGAATCGTCTTTAAGGACGGCTTCCAGATAGGCGTCCAGATGCTCGATCTGCTGGCCCTGATCGATCGCGTGGTTTGCCCCAATGGCCGGGTCGACGTGGCCAATGCCCGGAAGTCCCTGCTTGCGGCATTCGTCCATGATGGCGTCGTACACCGCTCGGTCCTTGATATCCATGGTCATTTTGACCGCTTCGTAGCCAAGCTTCTTGAACTCCTGAACAGCTTTGCGAGCGTCGGCGGGCGTTAGAACGAGCCTGGAGTTTGGTTCGAGCTGCGACCATCGCTCGCTGCCAACCAATTGGGGACTGGAGACACTGAGGTTTGGAAGGTCCAGGTCACCCCTGGCGATGCGATCCCGGAGCGCAAGCTGGAAAGGGAGCCCGTTCATGAGGCGGCTGGTCGTGACGCCATTGGCCAGCATGACCTTTAGTTCTTCGACCGCGTACTCGTCGGGAATATCAGGCGAGTCCGCAAAGAGGTGGTTGTGCATGTCCACCAAGCCCGGGATCAGATACTTTCCCTTTCCCTCGATCACCGTAGTCCCGGCGGAAAGCCGAACTTGGTCACTGGGGGCGACTCGTACGATCTTGGCGTCCTTCACCAAGACAGTCTGGTTTTCCAGCACCCGCTCCCGATCCATCGGAATCACGTTCACGCCGACAAACGCGGTTGGTGGAGAGGCTTGGGCAAAGGCGGATGCGGCGACCAGGGCAAGTAGAACCATCGTAGGTCCTTACCGCCTCGCACGCAATTCAGGTTCCAGTGACAAAAAAACCCCGGTGGGCGATCACCCACCGGGGTTCATGAGACCGACTTAGCGTCCGCTGGCGGCCTTGGCGACGATTTCGGTTGCAATGTTGCCCGGAACTTCCTCGTAGTGGCTCGGTGTGACGTTCGGCTGGGCTCGGCCCTGAGTGAGCGAGCGCAGTGTCGTAACGTAACCAAACATCTCCGAGAGCGGCACGTGGGCGTTGACGATCGTTACGCCACCCATTGCCGGCTCCATGCCTTCCATTCGACCGCGTCGGCTGTTGATGTCGCCAACCACGTCACCGACGTTCTGCTCGGGGGTTGTGACCTCCACGTGCATGATCGGCTCCTTGATCACCGGGTTTGCCTTCTTCATCGCCTCCTTGAAGGCCAGGATTCCGGCCTGCTTGAACGCGTTTTCGTTCGAGTCGACTTCGTGGTAGCTACCTTCCAACAGGGTGACTTTCACATCAACGACGGGATAGCCAGCAATGACGCCGGTATCCAGCGCCTCGCGGACGCCTTTTTCGATCGCCGGAATGTATTCCTTCGGAATCGAACCGCCCACAACCTTGTTCACGAACTCGAAGCCACCACCGACGGCAAGCGGCTCGATCGTGATCCAGCAGTGGCCGTACTGACCGGAACCACCCGTCTGACGGATGAAGCGACCCTCGCCCTTGGCTTGGGTGCGAACCGTCTCGCGGTAAGCGACCTGAGGCTTGCCCTGGTTGGCCTGAACGCCGAATTCGCGGTTCAGGCGGTCCACAATGATCTCCAAGTGGAGCTCGCCCATGCCAGAGATGATGGTTTGACCACTCTCCGGATCGGTGAACACTCGGAACGTTGGGTCCTCTTGGGCCAAGCGCTGCAGCGAGGTGCCCAGCTTCTCTTGGTCTGCTTTGGACTTCGGCTCGATGGCGATCTGGATAACCGGCTCGGGGAACTTGATGGACTCCAGCGCGACCAGGTCGTTCTCTGCGCAGACCGTGTGGCCGGTGTTTACATCGCCGAGGCCGATGACGCCCACG
>CAMLEL010000064.1 GCA_946478935.1 uncultured Armatimonadota bacterium | reverse complement strand
CAAACCATCAAGGGGGCGCTCGCCCACTATCGCGGGGTTTCTGATCGAATGGGCACCCTGGTCGCGATGTATGACACCGAACTGTTTGGGCACTGGTGGTGGGAGGGGCCGGAGTTTCTTTACGAAACCGCCAAGCTGATGCACAATGATCCGGAATTGGAATGCGTGAGCGGAGGGGATTTGCTAGATTTGGAGCCCCCGCGGCATTCGATCACCTTGCCTGAAGGCTCTTGGGGCGAAGGTGGGTACCACTACATTTGGTTGAACGACGGGAATGCCTGGACTTGGGAAAAGCTCTATCCATGCCAGCGAAAGATGCGGCAGATGGTTCGAGACTTCACTGGCGAGGCAACGCATCGTGTCCTCAGGCAGGCAGGGCGGGAGTTATTGCTCGCCGAAGCAAGCGACTGGCAATTCCTCATCTCCACGTTTTCGGCTCGCGACTATGCCGAAGTCCGGTTCAACGATCATATCGACCGATTCGAACGTTTAGCCGAGCTAGCCGGTCAGATTCATGCGGGATCTGCGGTCGATTCAGCCAGCGAAGCGTTCTTGATTGAGTGTGAAGAAAAGGATTCGCCGTTTCCGGATTTGGATCTGAGCCTCTGGAAACCAAGGATGGTGAGCGAATCCGACCCGATCCTACGTAAGTAGTAGAATTGTTGTGAGCGTGAGACCCCTTTTCCCATTTGTTATCCTTGCTTTGGCGTGCGTGAGCGTGGCGCAAAAGCCCAGCGACTGGCGACGTTCCAATGTGAAACCCACAGAATTTGGCCGCCGCATTGACCTCGCCCTGTTAGGGCTCAAGGATGCGCTGGGCGAAGCTCATTACCGTTGTCAGTACTTTGACAAGAGCGCTGGCCAGGCGACCTTTACCAACCGGATTCGGGATCGAAAAACGTTTCACGTGGAGTTTGTGAAGGTTTCGGACGACCACAAGGATCCCTTCTCACACCAGGCTGTGGTCTCCAAGAACGGGAAAATGCACCTGGTGTCCCCTTCCACGGGATTCAAGCCATTGACGCCAGGCAAGGATCCAGGCTTCTTACCCAAGTCTTCCGGCATCGTGGCCCTATGGCCGCGCCACTTCCAGCAGGCGATGTTCCAATCGTATATCACCGGATCAGGGGCCTTTACGAAGTTTGTGAAGGCGATCGCAAGCCCGAACAGCGGTTACAAGGTGCAAATGGATTCGCGGGTGATGCAGGGCAACGGCCGCACGATTCCGCAGGTGCGGCTCTTTGCCACACGCGTCGGACCTGCGGCGAAGAAGTGGGGAACTGAGACCATCGAAATTGTTTGCGACACCCAGCGATGGCTGCCGCTGCAGGTTCGGGTGAATCAGCAGGACCTCAAGGGACGACCCGCATTCTACGAGTGGATCACATCTTGGAAAGGACCGCTGCGCTTCGACGACAAGTGGTTTACGATTCCGCCTAAGGCAACCGCGAAACGGGGATAACCTTTCCAGTTTCGAGCGATTCGACGATTGCTCGCATCGTGAGCACGGTTTCCAACCCTTCTACCAAGTCGGGCGAGTTCGGGTCACCGCTCACGAGCTTGCTGGCAAAGTAGTCCGTATAGTTGCAGAACTCACCGTAGTGCATCCCCTTGAGCTCGTGCCGGAAATAGTAGCCGGACATAGAGTGATGGTAGTCCTCTTCGATTTCGACCCTATTCTCGTCGTGGTAGGTAAATCGAAGGTCGGGATATCGCGCCAATGATGATCCGTTGGAACCCATCAAGAAGCATTCGATGATGGACCGGGCGCGCGACAACTCATGGAATCCGTAGTTTCCCAGAGCACGCCCAATTCTGCCGGATTCGGCAATTAGATTCACACAGATCGCGTCAGGTGTCTTGGCCCCATATTTTGCGCCCAGCTCCGTGATCGTTCCGATCGCATGAACTTCTCGGATCGGCCCAAGATACCAACGGACCAGGTCAACCGGGTGACTCAATCCAAGGTACGCCCAGTGGGTTTCCGATACAGTCCATGGTGACTTTTCGTAGTACCAGTCCATCCGGTGGTTGTAGTGCGCATCCACGACCTCGACGGAACCTATCTGGCCTTTATCGAACATTTCTCTCTGGCGCTGAAACGGTTCATAGAATCTCGTGGATTGACCAACCTGAAGTCGGCGTCCACTCTCTTTCGCCGCCGCTTGAAGTCGCTCGATGTCTTGCGGGTCATTGATAAGCGGCTTGGTGCATAGAACGTGCTTTCCAGCACGAAAAGCCAGTTCGATGTGTTCGGCATGGTACTGATCTGGAGTGTAGATCGCAACGATATCCACGTCCTCCCGCGCCAGAAGCGCCTCGTAGTCGTCCGTGACAAAGAGATCCGGCTGCGCTGCGAGCGCCTCTTCTCGCTTTTCAACGCTCAAGTCGCACCCGGCGACGGCCCGACAATAGCCTGACGCACGTAGTGCAATTAGCAGCGTGTGGCCCTCATGCAATCCCAAGATGCCGATTCCATACTGGCGGTCAGAACTCTTGCCAAAGCTCCGTCGGTGACCGATCGTGGGCTGGCCGGTTGGCAGAAAGTCGGGATGCGTTGGCATACCTCAGATTCTGAATGTAGGGACTTGCCATTGGCGAGTGTCCCGGGAATTCCGACTACAAATCGAGGAAAGTTGTCAACACAAGAAAACTCTTTGAACTATCGTAAATTCATGTTATGATTTATCGATAGTTGCGGATCATGAAACTCACCAATCGGGCAACCTTGGGCGACGTGGCACAGCGGGCCGGCGTTTCGAAAATGGCGGTATCCGTGGTCCTGAACGGCGCCAAGTCCGGCACCAGGGTCTCTGACTCCACGCGGGAGCGAATCATCGCTGCCGCCGCTGAGTTGGAGTACCAGGTCAATCCCATTGCTCGGTCACTCCGAACGAAACAGACCGGAATCATCGGCTTCTACAGCGGCAACCACAGCCTCGAAGATCGGTCCCCCTATCTCCGTGAGATTCTTCTGGGAATTCGGGCCGCAAGCGATGAAATCGGTAAAGACCTTCTCATGTTCGGACTCTTCGATGGGAAGTCCACCACCGAGGTATTCCGCGCCCTTTCTGATGGTCGCGTCGACGGCTTGGTGATTCATGCCGCTCCCGACGATCCCGTTGTGGAACTCCTCGCCGGGTCGAACCTGCCCGTCGTCGCTCATACCGACGCTCTGGGCACGATTCCATCGGTCGTCATTGACGATGATCGCGGGGGTCGCATTCAGGCTCAGAAGCTTTACGAGCGTGGCCATCGACGTGTGCTCGTCAGAACTTCTCGTTACCCCTTCACCAGCGTCAAACGCAGAACATTCGCATTCATGGATGAGGCCAAAAAACTCGGTATGGAAACGGCGCTTGGGCGTGGCACGACTTATGGGATTGACCATGCCCTCGATGCCGATGAACTCCAGATGCTGGCATTGGATCGGGTCGATCGCTTCACCGCGATCGCACTTTGGGACGACGGCTGTGCCCATGTCCAAATCCCCCAGCTGATTTCAGTGGGCTTGCGGGTGCCTCAAGACGTTGCTGTCATCGGATACAACGGCATCGAACCCGAGTACCCACCTGCGTGGGACGTGACGTCCATCGACTGTCAATGGGATCAAGTCGCGAGAACGGCGGTCCGAACCCTCCAGGACCGAATCCGAGGGCTGGACGTGCCGATGGAAACCTCGCTGCCTGTCCTGTTCCGACCTGGAGCCACGATTTAATGAATCCATTTCTCATTCACTTCAAGCGTGATTACCATCCAACGGAGGAAACTTCTCATGCCTAGCAACGTGCGTCGGTCAGGATTCACCCTGATTGAACTTCTTGTCGTCATCGCGATCATCGCGATTCTCGCTGCCATCCTTTTCCCCGTCTTCGCGCAAGCCAAGCTCGCGGCTAAGAAGACTCAGTCACTATCAAACATCAAGCAAATCGGCACGGCGAGTTTGATGTACTCAACTGATTACGACGATCTGTTCGTCGCGCAATTCGTTGATCCCGCCAACGGTTGGGGCTGGCAGCAGTCCTGGATCATGCTGACCCTGCCGTACATGAAGAATTACGACATCGTCAAAGATCCGACTGATATTTACAAGACAACGACAAGCTACAACTCGGGACCGAAGTTCAGCTACGTCGCCAATGGATCGGTGGGCGGTGACTGTTCGGCTACTTGGGGGGGATGGAAGTTCCGAGGCATTATCAACAACAACGGACCCTCCACGAGTGGCTCGACCAACTGGTACGAGAATGGAACGCGATCCCAAACCGGCATCCCAATGGTTGCCGAGACGATCCTGTTTGCAACTCGGAGTCGGACGCCAAAAGGCAGCGCCAAGGACCCCGATAGCAATCTGATGGAGGGTGCCTTCAGCCCTTGGAATTCTATCTACAACGGCGCATCGACCGTGGATACGGTCGGCGGCAGCGGAAACGGCACCTTGCCAGCTCAGCAGAATGGATTGTTCAGCGCTCCGGTTCGAACCTACAAGGGTTACATTGATCGGTCCTACTCAGGCAACTCGCCTTTCGTGTTTTCTGATGGCCACGCCGTGAGCATGAACCCCGAGAAATCGGTGGATATGTCAAAGGGCGCTTCTTGGAACAACTCGGGCGGATGCTGGCAAAGCGGCTTCAACAAGATGTGGGACGCATTAAGGGACCAATGATGAAAGCTCTGAGCGCAATCGTCGTTCTTGTCATCTTGGCAG
Source organism: uncultured Armatimonadota bacterium (assembly GCA_946478935.1). The sequence continues at coordinate 4,447 of CAMLEL010000064.1, read as the reverse complement.
TCGGCTGTTCCAGTTCGAGCGGCGAAACGAAGGGTTACACCAAAGAGGACTTCGCGAAGTCTGATCCACCGCCAAACTGGGGTCCGCCACCGGCGCCGCCTTCTGCCACGGCTCCACCGACGACGGGAACGAGTCCAGGCAATTGAGAAGCATTCGGCCGCGCTCGATCGCGGCCGAATCTCCTCTTAACCGGGCGGCCAAGCAAGTTTCCGGCCACCAAGCAGGTGCATGTGCAAGTGGTCCACAGACTGGCCCGCATCCTCGCCTTGATTGACCACCAGCCGGTAGCCTCCGCTCAGCCCCTCTGCTTCTGCGATTAGCTTTGCCGCATTCATGAGGTGCTGATGGTCACCCTGAGCAGGCAATGTCGCGACTCCGCCGATTTCCGTGCGCGGAACGATGAGAACATGGACGGGCGCCTGCGGATTCAAATCTCGAAACGCAACGACGTGTTCGTCCTCGTAGACGATGTCTGCCGGAATCTCCCGATTGATGATCTTCGTGAACAGGGTCGCCATGAAGCCAGTATTCTCCATTGGTGAGTGAACATGATGCGGTTTGGGCAGAAACCACGGATGGCGGCTTGCTGCGTCAGCTCTTCGGCTTTTATCCAACCCTTCATGACGCCCGCCTTCGCCAGATCGAAATCGAAGCGGAGAGTCGGTCAGTCGAATTCTTGGTTGACTATCGGGATGAACCGGAGCCGGGCGGGACCCAAGAGCCGAGTGTTCGGATGCGGCTGCGATGGACCGGAGTCGAAGAATTAACGATGACTCTCACGGAATCTTTTCTGAGCAACCTTCGCTTCGACCATGCCGATGGTCGAATTCGAGCCACCTTCGAGCAGGGATTTGGTTCCTACGGCACCGTCATCAGCGAAAGATTCGAGGCTTTGCTTGAAAAGGCTGACCCTCCCAAAGCCGATTCCGAATCAGATTCGGCAGACCAGGTCATCCTCAAATTCCATTAAGCTCATAATCTGACATGCACGCGAGCGAGCTTTGGGAGAGCGATTCCATCGGCCCCAGACTCGCCCGCTTGGCGTTATCGCCGCTTTCGTTGATCTATGCGATCGGCTGGGAAGCGTATCTCGGCGTGTATCGCCTGGGCCTCAAGCGTGCGAAGGAGCCACATCGGCCAGTTGTGTGTGTTGGCAATCTTGTGTCCGGTGGCAGCGGGAAGACTCCGGCCACCCTTCACGTCGCGCAGGTCCTCGCCGACCTGGGTCACTCAGTCGTCCTCTCCGCAAGCGGATACGGCAGCCCGGGCTCCGAAGCGGCCACGCTTATCCCTGAGGGGCCGCTCGATCCCAGCGAATGGGGAGATGAGCCCGCGCTTTACCGGGAATTATTGCCGGCTGTGCCCATTATCGTTGGACGCCGACGGGTGTTGGCCGCTGAGATATGCGCTCGTGAGTTTCCCGATGCGGTCTTGCTGATGGACGATGGATTTCAGCACCTTCCGCTCAGAAAGCATCTCTCGATGATTCTTGACTCGCCTGAACCCGAAAACCGAATGTGCCTGCCCGCCGGACCCTACCGCGAACCACGCTGGAATCGCCGGCGAGCCGATCTGGTGCTGCCGGGCCAATTTCGGATGGAAGAACAGTCGATCCGGATCGACCGCAGGCTATCGGGACAGGCGGTTGCGCTGCCGAGTGCAGCTTCATTCTTATGTGCCCTTGGCCAACCGAGAATCACTTGTTCATGCCTGATCATGACACCCTCGACGGGCCGGAGCTTTTGTCCAACTTTCCCCCCAACCTGCCGATCTTGGTTACCGCAAAAGACTGGATGAAGCTGCGCAAGCGTCCCGATGTCGACTCGCGCGAGTTCCTTGTGCTCGATCACAGAGTCATAATCGAACCAGCCGACGAGTTCAAACGGTGGATCGGCGAAAAACTGCATGGCATCCAAACGGCGAGTCATTCTGGATCGGGCAAGCACGGCGGCGTTTAACTTTGGTCAGCGCGTGTTCTTGTCTGGCTCATTGGAGCGAGCTGAGAGACGCGGTGAAAAGCTCGCGATGGCCCTTTTTCGCCTCGACAAGAAACATCGCAATCGAACTCTGGCGAACCTCGAACTCGCCTTTCCCGAGTGGACTCCAGAAAAAAGGTTGGAAGTCGCCCACGGCGTATACCGTCACTTTGGCCGCGTCACCGCTGATTTTATGCGCACTCCCCTTCGAACGGATGACGAGGTGCGAGATGCCGAGGTCATCGGTCTCGAGCACCTGAAGGCGGCCAAAGAACTCGGCAAGGGCGTGCTGATCATCACCGCCCACTATGGAAACTGGGAGCGTTTCGCCCACTGGTTCCATTGCGCGGGCTTTACGCTGAACGTCGTGGCGCGGGATGCCAACCAGGGCATGATTACGAACAAAATCACCGAACTTCGAAATCGAGCGGGCGCGGAGGTGCTGTCTAGGGGCAATGCGGCTCGGGCGATTCTGTCCAAGCTGAAGACCAACGAGTTGGTCGGCATCCTGAACGACCAAAATAATGGCGATATCTTCGTGCCGTTTTTCGGAAAGCCGTGCGGAACCGCGCTCGGTCCGGCCGTGATCCATTTGCGCACGGGGGCCCCACTGATCCCCTCGTACTTCACGCGATTGGGTCCAGGCAAGTACCGAGCCGAGTTTCATCCGCCAGTGATGGCCGAAGACTTCGGTCGCGATCAGGAGCGGATCACGATCCGCCTCAACGAAATCCTAGAGTCCGTTATTCGCCAGCATCCTGAGCAGTGGCTCTGGCTGCATGACCGTTGGAAGAGCGCTCGTCGTCGCGGATTGTTCTGATGTCCGAGTCGTTTCTCTTCGTACGGTTTTCAGCGATCGGTGACTGCGTGATGTCCGCTTACATAGCGACCGCTATACGTTCGGAAAGACCCTCCGCCAAGCTGGTTTGGGCTGTCGAGTCTCGCTGCGCCCCGGTCGTCGATACACATTCCCTCGTGAACGAGCGAGTCGAATTTCCCCGCGACGTATGGCGCAAGCGGCGGCTCTCCCCGCGAACGTGGAATGAACAGCTTCGACAGTTTGGCGTGTTGCGCAAGATGAAGTTCGATTTCGGTCTCGATCTGCAGGGGCATTCGAAGACGGCAATCTGCTTGCGCATTGCCAAGCCGCGCCAACGGATCTCCGCCTTTGCGACGGACGGGTTGGCTCGGCGGCTCAATCCGTTGGCTCCGGGCGACCCTGACGCTGTGCATCGAGTCGAGCGGATGGCCCATACGGCAAACCAGTTCGGCGACTTCCCAATCCCCAAGCTTCCCATCATGCCGGGGTTGGGCAGAATATCGACCGCAAAACCGCTGATCACCATCGCAACCGGTGCGGGCGCCCGGATCAAGCAGTACCCGCACTGGAATGTGGTTGCAGAGGCCCTCCTGCAACGTGGATTCGAAGTCATGTTTTTAGGGGCAGGGCCCGACCCACGATTTTCGGTGCCCGGAACAATCGATCAGGTCGCCAAATTCACCCTTGCAGAAACCATGTCGGCAGTTGCATCTTCAACGGTCCACCTTGCCGCAGATACCGGAACCGGACATATCGCTGCTGCTTATGGCGTACCCTTCGTATCGGTGTTTGGCCCAACGGATCCGAGTTTGTATCGGCCCTATTCAGAGAAGGGCGTCGTTCTGCGCGCATCGCGCGACCCCGGTGACGTCACTCCGGATCAGATCCTTGACGAGGTGTCAAAGCTCTATGGGTGAGCGGTTCCTCATTAGCCGCCTATCCTCTTTGGGTGACGTGGTTTGCTCATTGCCCGCTGCAGGAGCGCTAAAAGAGGCATTTCCTGAGAGCCAGATCACCTGGGTGGCCGATCCTCGGTTTGCCAGTGTTGTCAAGCGCTGCAAGTTCGTCGACGAGGTGGTGGAGGCGAAGCCTCGGTTCGATCGGAAATCTTGGCCGACCTTCCAAAAGGAGTTTGATGCCGCCTTGGACCTTCAAGGTCTGCTTAAGAGCGCCCTCGCTATTTATCGGGCAAAGGCAAAGGTCAAAGTTGGCTATCACTGGCAGCGAGAGGGCGCATGGCTCTTCAGTGAACGTGTGATACCGGACCCCACCTCCCTGCACATCGTCGATCAGTACGTCGACGTCGCGAGAGCCGTGGGCGGCCGCGCCGATCGAGCCCAGTTTGGCTTGGTTCCTGACGAGGAGTCGTTGGACGGCATTCGAGCCATGCTGCCCACTGAGCGACCCTTCGTGGTCATGAACGGAGGCGCAGGGTGGGTGACCAAGCGCTGGCCGCCCGAAGGGTTTGCCAGATTGATCGACAAGCTTGCCGAGATCGCCATGGCTTCTGTGCTGATCGGTGGTAAGGCCGAGGATGACTTTGCCGTTGGCCGTGAGATCGAGAGCCGATGCCAGACTTCACCCTTGAATCTCATCGGGAAGACCTCGATCTCGCAATTGATCGCGACGATCAGCCTGGCCAGCGCTCACG
>CAMLEL010000063.1 GCA_946478935.1 uncultured Armatimonadota bacterium | reverse complement strand
CTACCTTCGCCGATGTCGACTACGACGGCACCTAATTCAATTTCATCGGGAGTGAGGACGCCGAGTCCAGATGCGAGCGCTGAAACAACCATTTGATCGACTTGGCGCCCGGTGTTCGAAACGGCCTTCTCAATGTTTTGGATGTGGGTCGTCTGCCCAGTGACGATATAGGTCGTAACCTCAAGCTTGCTTCCATTCATTCCGATTGGGCGCTGAATACCCCGCTGTCCATCGATTTTGAACTCACGTGGCAGCGCCTGGATCATCTCTCGATCGGGCGGAATCATGAACTGTCGACTGTGATTGATTACTTGGAGTACGTCTTCTCTGGAGATCTGTCGAGATTTGGGATACACCGGCACGAAACCCATCGCATTATGCCCTTCGAGATGCGTCCCGCTTATACCAACCACCAGGGTCTCGATCTTGCGATCGAGCTGCTGTTCGACTCTGCGCACCGCTGCATCGATGGCTCGCGAAGTTTCCTCAAGGTCTGTGACTACCCCGCGCTTCACACCTTTGCACTCAGCCACGGCCAAGCCTTGCAGGTCAAAGCCGCCTTCGCCGTCGTCCATAGCGGCCAAGCAGACAACCTTTGAGGAACCAATGTCGAGCACGGTGACCCATTCGCCAGATGGCATTCGCTTTGGGGATCCGTTCTTACTTTGGTTCATGGCATAGATTCCGATTGGCCGGAAGACTGGACCAATTGTTGCATTCGCCTTCTCTCCCGGTTATCCTGCCACTTCGTCAATAAAAAGCGGCGGATCAAGCTCAAGTTGTTAAAAATGCGGGCACCGAGCACGAGGGCGACAGCCAAAAACAGGTCGAGGTAGATTTGATCGCCAAACCATGCAAGTCCGAAAGCGATCAGGATATTGAAAACAAATCCAGAAACGAAGACATCGTTATGGAACTTGCCTTCAAGCCCACTTCGGATCCCTCCGCAGACGCTGTCCAAGCCAGCAAGGCAGGCGACAGCCAGGTACTTGGCGGTCATTCCCGAAACTGGCGTGTTCATGAGATAGGCAAAGATGCCTCCCAATATCAGGAACACGATGGGAACGAGGATCACTTACTTGGGATCCTTGGGAACGCTACCGATTCGTTTGGCGGTGGAACCGGTGAATGCCGGTAGCCGCTGTTTGTCAACTTTGCTTACGATTGCCATAGCGGCATCGATTTCACGCATGTCAGCCAAGACACCTTCGGGCAGATCCATCGCTCCTTTGAGCGTATCAGGATCTCCGACCGCCCTAACGACAATCGGGGAGGCAATCTTGACGTCATCAACCAAAATCACGGACCCAACGCATCGGAAGCTCGTGCCACCCACAACGCGATGATTGTTGACCGAGATCGCTTCCGCGCCTGCATTCCACAATTCGTTCACGACCTTGAGCACATCGACGTCATGCACGATGAGGTCTGCTGGGAAGATTCCGCTTGCGGGTTTTTTGCTGTCGCGGAGTTCAACCCGGACCCCAGGACCCTCCAGTTCGGTCAGACCAGCCAGAATCTTTACTTCTTGTAGCGAATCATTCAAGGTCTTGGAAGCACTGTTCTGCTTGCCCATCGAGTTCTGCAAGCGAGTGTTTTCCAACCGGAGTTTCGCAACTTCCGCCTGAGTTTGCTCGACTGCTTCGGCCATGTCGATTGCGCCGCTTTGAACACGCGTACGTTGGCTTGGGCTGAGATTATCAATGCGCCCACGTCGAGTTTGATCGGTTACCCAGGCCATGGAAATCATAAAGCCGAGCACAAGCGACATCACGCTAACCGGAGCTACCCACGAATTTCCCGATATTCGACTTACGAACGGATTCATTTTTTAATCCTATCGACGCCCTCTTTATAACTGGGACGATCGATGCTCACCAGGTTTAAAGTACGTCCACTTTCAAGAAGGGATGGATCGTCTTCCAATTGTTTACGGAGATAATCGACCTTTTCGTCCAACTTATCCGGAAGGCCAAGTTGAACGGCGAACTTTGAACCTATATTTAAGCACAATCCGCCGACTTCGGATGGGGCAATTTCCAACCTCTCCGCGTCGGTTATGGTAACCAATTCGGTGCATAACGCACCCAATTCCCCGGCTCGCCAAGCGCCACAGAAGGTGATTATGGCTTTGTTCGCTTCCGGAGGAAGGTGCAAAATCGGCAATCCTTCCCAGCGCTGCTCGACTTGGAAAATAACCCCTTCACGTGAGATGAAGGCGTGGGACATTCCGTAAACTGCGGCTGCGGGCCGGCGATAGGAAAGCTTCAACGTGCCGCGCCCGAAAATATTGCGAGTCAGTTCCGCCCTCGACAGGGCCGCCCGCTCCATTAACTTTGTCTCGATGCCAGTCCGGTCCATCGTCAGGGCTGGTTGGTCATGAATCCGCTGGAGCAACGCCTGCACTCGTGGTTTATCCTCCTCAAGCGCGCCTTCCACACGAATCTTGACTAGCGACGTGATCGGACTGTATGCCAGTCCGACAGCAACGTTTGTCGTCAACAGGATTGCCAATATTGGGGCCCAGGAGACCGAGTTGCGTTTACGTTTTCGCCGCATAACGATCTATGGCATCCTGAACCAGCCATCGTACCAATTCATCGAACTCGATACCGGCAGCGCGGGCGCTGTTTGGTAATAGGGATGTCTGCGTCATCCCCGGTAAAGTGTTGACTTCCAAGACATGGAGAGTCGATCGGTCCTCTGATACGATCATGTCCGTGCGAGAGGCGCCTTCGCAGCCCAGGAGTTGATGGGCCCGCAATGCGATTTCTTGCGCCCTCTCAAGAACCTCCTGAGGAAGTCTGGCCGGAACGATCTCCTGGGTTGCACCGGGAGTGTATTTGGACGCGAAGTCGTAGTACCCGCTGGCAGGAGCAATTTCCACTGGTGGCAACGGACGGTCACCCAACACCGGAACCGAGATCTCCATCCCTCTGAGCCACTCCTCCACCAGGCAAGCTCCGCCGTGAGCCAGGGCTTTGCGGACCGCTGGCAACATTTGGTCTTCATCTTCCACGAACGTCAGACCGACCGTCGAGCCTTCGGCATTCGGCTTAACTACGGCGGGCGCGGTAAGACCGACGGCATCCTCAAGTGTGGAGATCAGTTTTCCCTGAGGAACGAGCAGGCCATTTTGCGCGAGGATCTGCTTGGTGAGCGCCTTGTTCATGGCAATTGCACTAGCTTGCACGCCAGAGCCGGTGTACGGAACGTGGAGCAATTCGAACAGTCCTTGAACCGCGCCATCTTCAGAATTGGTCCCATGTACGGCGAGGAACGCCAAGTCGGGTCGGGTCACCCCGGAGAACATCTCCAAGCTCCTTCCGCTTAGAAGCAACTCTGAAATATCAACCAGCACCGACTGAATTCCCTGCCTTTGCAGCGATGCCTGAATCTCGCGCCCGCTCAAAATGGACACTTCCCTTTCAGAGCTGTCGCCACCAAAGACAACGGCGATCTTCCTTGATTCCAATGGCAGATCAACTCGACGCAATTCGGCGATCAATGCTGGTGCAAACTCGCTGATCGTGCCAGCGCCCATTCCAACCACAACATCACCCGATTGCGCTTGTACCGCCACCCGTCGTGGCAACAGGTGCCGGGACGGAACATAGTGGGTTTCCTTGTCGATCAGTTCCGCGATTCTGGAACTGGAAATGCCGGGAATCGGAGCTTCGCGCGCTGGATAGATGTCGGTAATGAAGACCACGTCGGCATCATTAAGCGCATCTGCAAATTGGGGAATGTTCTCCGCTGTGCGGGAGTAGAGATGAGGCTGAAACGCGACGATGAGTCTCCGGCCCGGATATGCCTCACGAATGGCGCTGAGCGATGCATCGATTTCGGTTGGATGGTGCGCGTAATCATCGATGACCGTGATCTGCCCGTCCTGTAGCACTTGCAGCCGTCTCTCCGCACCCCTGAATTTTTTGATTCCCTCCGCCGCGAGATCTGTATCGACGCCGGTCGCCTTGGCCGCGAGCAAGGCGCCAAAGGCATTGAGGTGGTTGTGCTTCCCGGGAAGTCCAGACATCGACAAGCCGGGGACATATCCTCCATATGCGGTTGATGGCACACGAAGCTCTGCCGCGACTTCCGCCGCCCCAGGGTCGTCTTCACAAAAAATCAGTTGACTCGCGCGATCAGCAAAGCGCTTCACGCTGGCTTTGAGGTTCGTCCAGTTGCCGTGAAAGTCCGAGTGATCCATTTCAAGATTGGTCAACAGCACAACATCGGGATCCAGATCGTGAAAACTGTCATAAGCCTCACACGCTTCAACCACTGCCCAATCTCCAGTCCCTTCGACAACGGGACCGCCGAACTCCGGAACGCTCGCACCCACAACGACCGTTGGCTCAAGTCCAGCCGCAATGAGTCCTGCTCCAACCATTCCCGTGGTGGTGGTCTTACCATGGGTTCCCGTAACGGCGATGACCTTGTGATCCTTCAGCAACCATCCGAGAACTTGCGAACGGCGGAAAAGTGCGATACCCAGTTCACGTGCTCGCAAAACCTCGGGTGATGATTCGAGCTCGATGGCATCGGTTAGTACCACTGCATCATCCTGCTGAATATCGGCGCCCGAATGTCCGACTTGAACCTGAATTCCCTCGTCGCGCAAGCGTTGGACTTCCGGAGATGGTGTGGAATCGGTGCCGCGCACCCGATATCCACGGTGTTTGAGCATCCTCGCCAGGGCGCTCATACCAGCCCCGCCGATACCTACCAGGAAGAAATCGCGCTTCCCCTCCAATGCCTCCCTCTGGCCAAAAGCGGACGCGATTTCTGATGCTTTTCTCACTTCGACTCCTGGATCAACCCACAGATTGTTTCCGTGGCATTTGGAAGGCTCCATGAACGCAAGGCATCGGAAGCGCTGGCTATTCGCGATTCGGCTTGGAACCACCAAAGGATTGATTCGGACATGGTTTCTGGTGTCGCCTGGGTCTGCGGAAGCACAACGGCCGCATTCATATCGGCGAACTCCTCTGCATTATGAAGCTGATGGTCACCAGCAGCGCTGGGAAGAGGCACAAGGACTGAAGGTATGCCAAAAAGTGCTACCTCGGCGAGCGCTGAGCCGCTCCTTCCCACGACAATTGTTGATTGTGCGTAGGCCTCCAGCATTTCATGGGTCTCCAAGTAGGGCCGAACTTCAATCTGATCCGACCATGCGTACTGAGCGACCCTTTGTGAGGTCGCCTCATAGTTTTTGGGCCCGCTCGCCAGCAACAGGCGCAGATTTGGCAAGGATTCCATGGCCCTGGGCACGCAATCGTTTAGGAATGCGGATCCCTGCGAGCCGCCGACGCATAACACGAGGTCAGTAGCCGGGCGGCGATTGCCAGCGGCGGCTATGAGCTCCTTCCGAATCGGATTGCCAACTCGTCGGCAGGTGATTCCCGGTGCAAAACGTTCAGTCGCTTTGAACAGCGTTGTAAAAGCTTGAGCCTGTCGAGCGAACATCAAGTTGGCGCGACCAGGAACCGAATTGGCCTCGTGGATAAAGTATGGAACTCCAAGCGATTTGGCCGCAGCGACGATCGGACCAGCCGCATACCCACCCGTTGAAAAAATGACATCGGGGTTGACCTGCCGAAGAGCCCGTTTGGCTTGCGACCGTGACATGATGAGAGAAACAAGAGCCTTGAATCCGCGTATTGACTTCAGAGAGTAAAGCGGTTCAGAAGGGAACCCACGAAACGGAAGCCCTGCATTCGACGCCGCCTTTGACTCCTGACCACGCAGGGAGCCGAAGTAAGAAACGTCGGCTCCCTGGGATCTTGCATACTTGGCAACTTCAAGCGCGGGATAGATGTGTCCGCCCGTGCCGCCACCGGTCACGATCAGTTTCAACCACCGCCTCCCTGGCCACTGGCACGGGCCGCATGACCGCCTGACAAAGTCCGATTGCCATCCACAATGCAATCAAGGACGAACCGCCCGAACTGATAAATGGAAGCGGAATTCCGATCGCCGGCGCGGTCCCATTGGCCATCATGACATTCGTCGCGGACTGCACTGCGAGCCAGGCGGCCACACCTCCCAAGAACAGCATTCCGAATCTCGTCGGGGCGCGATTGGCGAGCCAGATAAGTCTGGCAACCAACGCGCCCAGCAGTCCCAGCACTCCAACAGATCCAAGCAATCCGAACTCTTCGCCAACTGTCGCCATGACGAAGTCCGTAGTCGGCGCAGGTATGACGTGCTTGGCTCGACCCGCTCCTACTCCCACGCCAATCCATCCGCCGGTCGCTTGGGCCAGCTCGGATTGGACTGTCTGATATCCCACGTCATCGACGTTCTTGGGTGACCACCGTTGTGCATGGTTGGTAATTCGCTCCATGCGATACGGCTGTGATTTGATCATGTAGCCGGTTCCAATGCATGCCAACACTGCCCCAGCAATCAATGTCCACTTGGAAGCCCCGCCCAAGACAAACATAGCGAAGGCAGTTGCGGCGACGACGGCAGCCGTACCCAAATCTGGTTCACGCTCGATCATGAACACACCTAACAGCACCCAAAGAGCAGGGAGGCAACGCACGAACTTCGGGCCCGCGATGGCATCCATCTTTGCCCAGAAGCTTGGGAACTTGGGCATATTCGCCGGCCATGCCTTTCGATCGGCAAAGACGCCAGCCAAATAGACGATCACAGCCACCTTGAAAAACTCAGCCGGTTGGATTAGGAACGGCGATCGTCCGATCCATCGGGCGGCCCCGCTCATCTCAACTCCGATGCCCGGGATTTCTACGGCGATCAGGAAGAGCATGCCGAGCAGGAAGACCAGGATGGAGGCGCGCTTCAACTTGACAGGATTCAATCGGGATAGAAAGAGCGCGCAAACGATGCCGATCGTCAAAAATGGCACCTGCATCAAAAATTCCCGGGGAATCATTCCGCGGCCATCGCGCAATGAGCGCGCGTAACCTGCGTCGAAAATGAACAGCAAACCGATCCCAGTCAGCGCAATTGCCAACCAGAAAAGTGCCGGATCTGCGAGCCTCCGTGTCGGATTCATGATTCAAGCCACTCCTTGGCTAATTTTCTAAAGACGTCCCCTCGGTGCCGAAAGTCTCGAAATTGATCGGTACTCGCGCATCCGGGCGCCAGCATGACCACTTCCCCACTTTTTGCGGCTTCCAGCGCTGCGCGGGCCGCGTCTTCCATCTTTTCATACACCAACTTCGTGCCGATTTGTTCGGAGAGTATCGAACGCGATTCCCCATATACATAGGCGTGGTGCATTCCGTTTGCGAAGTAATGACGCAGGGGTCGAAAATCAAGATCCTTGTTCCGACCTCCGATAAGGACATGGTTGGGTCCGCGCAAACTGGTTGCCGACTTCAACACAGCATCGGGATTGGTGCACATGGAGTTGTTCACGACGCGGACCCCATTTCGCTCGCCGACGATCTCCATTCGGTGTTCCAATCCACCAAAAGACTTCAAGGCCTCCAAAATGCATTGCGGCAAAACGTGTTTGGGCCGGTTCGCTTCAAGTGCCCTTTGGTTGTATGCATTGGACTTGGCTGCAAATTGGTCTTCAGCCTCTATTTGAGCTTTGATGATCACGGTTGCGGCCCTGGAATCCGGCCAGCGACTCGAAATTGACTTCAAGGCACCGTAAGCAAGGAGAGCGGCCATCGCCGCATTCGTGTGATTGTGAGGTTCAGAGAACGGAAGTTCGTTCAATTTCACGTGCTTGTCGAGAACGCTAAGAAACCGATCATCAATACGGGCATGCTCGCCTGTTGCGCCGAAGCTCAAAATCGTTGGAAACTCACCCACTGTTTCCTCAATGGGGACTTTGCGCCCGCGAAGACGGCGGACCGGAGTGGGCGTTCCAGGAGCGTGTACGACCGGATCGTTGGCCCTGACGATTGCAAAATCACTTGAAGTCTGGGCGGTGAAAATCCGGTGCTTGGTCGCCACGTATTGGTCGAACGAGTCATAGCGGTCGAGATGATCCGGCCAGATATTGGTGATCCCGGCACTGACAGGCTGAAAGTCTTTGATCCATTCGAGTTGGAATGAACTGATTTCAGCGACGAGAACCTGGTTCTCATTCGAATTCAATGCGGCCTCGGTCAGGGGCACTTCCGGATACCCGGAGCCGAAAATGTTTCCGCATAATATGGCATCGACTCCGCAATGGGTCAGACAAACGTATGTCATGACCGTCGTCGTGCTCTTACCATTGGTGCCAGTGATGGCAACAATTGGAGCCTTTGAGATCCGAAATGCGAATTCGATTTCCGATATCAACTCGTATCCCTGCTCCTTTGCGGACTGCAGGATCGGGTTGCGCATGTCGACCGCAGGGTTCACCACCAGAATTGAATGTGGTGCCGGAGGATTCGGCAATACGCCATTCCAGTCAAGCACGACTTCCGCGCCCAGTTCGCGAACCGCGTCAAGCGCCTCTGGTTTGGCCAAGCCCTCTCGGCTGGCTTGATCATATACGGTGACCGTTCCACCCATCCTGATCACCGCTTTGGCAATGGCAAGACCCGATCGTCCCAAGCCAAACACCGAAACATGCATCAGGGACTCCCGACCAAAGATGAAACATGCCCCACCACGATGGTGACCGCCAATAGACTCAGGACCAGTTGGATCAGGGCAAACATCCAGACAACGCGCGTCTCGGGCCATCCCGCCTTCTCGAATGCATGATGGATCGGCGTGTAAGGAAACAGCTTCTTCTTTCTTAGCTTGACCGATAGGATCTGGAGTGGAACTGGCACAAGCTCCGCAACCATGACCAAACTCAGCACGAAACATGCGGCATTGATCGGGGAACTGCCGGCCCCCATCATTTCGTTTACGGCATCGATCTCGGCCCAGCTGGGCTGAAATGTTAGACAGGCAACGGCAAGTCCGAGGATCGCGCCGATTGGCAATGACCCAACGTCGCCCATAAACACTTTTGCTGGTGGAGCGTTAAGGAACAGGAATGGGATGATTGCCCCGGCAAGCGGCACGATCATAAGCGCCACGGGATCCATCCAAGCTGTGAACAGGCTCACGCCTACGATCCCAATGCACAATCCAAGCAGCAACGTCCCGGCGAGCCCATCCAACCCATCAGAAAAGTTGTAGCCATTGGAGAAAAACAGGATGATGAAAATCGCCGCGAAGTGCTCGAAGTCAAAGCTCCAGCCGTAGCAAAGTCCAACCACAAGAATGGTCAAGACCAATTGCATGAGGATCTTCTGCTTCCAACCCAGCCCTCGCTT
>CAMLEL010000062.1 GCA_946478935.1 uncultured Armatimonadota bacterium | reverse complement strand
CTTCAAAACCGTTGAGGCGGCGATTAGATGACCCTCGAAGAAGCTCGACAACTGAGGTCAGGCAAGAAGTTGGTATTCACCAACGGAGTCTTTGACATCCTGCACGCTGGCCATGTGCGGTATTTGGAGCAGGCGCGAGCGCTCGGTGACTTGCTGCTGGTCGGGGTCAATTCTGATGCCTCAGTCAAACGACTCGGAAAGGGCGAGTCTCGTCCCATCAACCCCCTTGAAGACCGGCTTGCCGTCCTGGAAGCTCTGCGATCTGTGGATGGCGCCTTGCCTTTTGAAGACGACACGCCCGAGCGCCTGATCGAGGAGTTGCGGCCGCAAATCCACGTCAAAGGTGGCGACTATGATCCGGAAGCCATGCCTGAAACGCCCTTGGTGCGCTCATACGGCGGTGAAGTGATCATTCTCCCGCTGCTCCAAGGGCGATCCACGACCGCAATTCTCGACAGGCTGGGCGAGTGAAGGCGTTCAACCCCGATCCCGATGTTCGATGGCTGTTCTGTATGACCCATCCGGATGACGAGATTTCCATTTGCGCCTGGATCAAGCGGTTGTCCCAAAGCGGGACAAAGGTTTTCATCAATTGGACGCACAGCAATCCCACGCGCCAAGCCGAAGCGATGGAAGTCGCTCGCAAACTCGGAGTGCCTGCCGAGCGCCTGAGCTTTATGGGCGCCACCGATGCGTCGGTCAAGGACGAGCTAGCGAACCTTTTGCCTCAATTCCAGGTTCTAATGAAGGACGTTCAGCCCGATCGTGTGGCTTGTGGAGCGTTCGAGCAGGGTCATTTGGATCACGATGCCACCAATTGGTTGGTCAATCGAACGTTCGACGGACCCGTTTTTGAAATTCCGTTCTATCACCCATACACCCGAAGCATCCAACGCATGAATCATTTTTCGGTTGCCGGAATCGAAGAATCACTTTGGCTCTCGGCAGATGAGTGGAGGCTGAAACTGGAGGTTGCCAAGAGCTATCGGAGCCAGAACATTTGGAGAGTGCTCTGGTGGTACGAGGCCTGGCAAACGGTCAGATTTAAGAAAGCCGAGCTTCGAAAGAGGGAGTTGATGCGACTCCAGACTCACAAGGATTTTCGAACACCGAACCTGCCTCCAAAGCTGCGAAAGGAAGTTGAGGCCAGCGACCCATGGCGAAGTTGGATCGCGGCGATCGACCGCGTAAATATGTCACTCTAGGTCGATGTTCAAGCGCCTGATGCAGTCCTTCGACCGAATGATGGGTCGGGGCGTAATCGACGATCAATTCTATGACGAGCTTGAGCAAGCCCTCCTTGAGGCCGATACAAACGTCACCACTGCCAATCAGATTCTAGAGGAGCTGCGAAACGCCGTTCGGGAAGAGAAGATCACCGAGCCTGACGCGATGAAGGCAAGGCTGCAGAAGGCAATCGCCGACCGATTCCGTCAGCAAGGTCCGTCAGGTCTCATCGTGAATGATGAGCCGCCGAGCGTATTTCTTTTCGTAGGAGTCAATGGCGTCGGAAAGACGACCACAATCGCCAAGGTCGCCCACCTGCTCAAGCGCAAAGGATTTAGCGTCCTCTTGGCGGCAGGTGATACCTTTCGCGCAGCGGCGATCGAGCAGCTTGAAGTTTGGGCGGAGCGTATCGGGGTGGAAATAGTCAGGAACCAGCCTGGCTCCGACTCCAGCGCAGTCATCTTCGACGCCATCACTGCCGCCAGGTCGCGCGGCATCCAATTTGTGCTGGCAGACACCGCCGGCCGTCAGCACAGTAAGGAAAACCTAATGAGCGAACTGCAAAAGGTTTCCCGAGTTTCTGAAAAGGCGCTGGGAAGGAAACCAGACGAGGTGCTGTTGGTCCTCGACGCCAATACCGGCCAGAACGCGATTCGGCAGGCCGAGGAATTTACCAAAACAGCCGGGGTGACGGGACTCGTGCTCACCAAACTCGATGGCACGGCACGTGGGGGAGCATTGATCGGAGTTTATGATCGGCTCAAAGTTCCAGTGAAGCTGATCGGAATTGGCGAAAAGGTTGAGGATCTGAAGGACTTCAAGCCGGATAGCTTCGCCGCAAGCCTTTTCGACTGAGGTTCGGGCTCCTCCCGGGAGCCCGAGAAAGATCAGATGTCGAGGTTGCCTCCGTTCGGGGCGTTCATCGTTCCGAGCGATTCGAAGCTTCCCGTCGAGGTGACGGACGTCATCGCCCCAGAATCTTCTACCCAAACCAGCGCTCCATCATAGGAATCGTGGAACACGCATTCTTCCAGGGCGGTTGCCCCATGCCGAACACCCGCCGGAATCTCCATATAGGCGCCCGCTTCGATGATCGATCCATCAAGCAACTGGGCACGGCCACTCACCAAATAATTGCGTTCGACCGTTGTATGAAGGTGAGCGGGCATCGATGCACCGGCGTCGATACGTCGGAGCGCGACGACCGTGGGGGCTGAGCCACCCAACTTCAAAAACTGGTAGGCGACGCCGGGGAAAGGCGAAGGCACCCACTCTGGATTCGTCGATGAAAAAACCATGTCTATCCTCCCATCAGCAGGTTAGCACACCTTCAAACCAGGTGCATCTAACTTTGTATAGTAGGTTCCTCGCAACCCTTTTCTCCAAGGTACCGTTCCAAATCCGATGGACTGGCGATGGCGACATTCGGGTTAGCGAGCCGGACAAACTCTTCAAAAGACATGTTGCCAACTTCACCCGTCTCTCGAAACTCATCGTAAATCGCTTTAAGCACGGTTGCTGGGGATGGCGGTTCGCCATAAGCATCGATCCAGACTCCGGGCAATTCGTCGCCACTTTTGTACGATACGGCGGCCACGTACGGCAACTCACCAAGCGAATCGCCCGGTCCCCGCGAATGTTCTTCCCAGCCTCCGTGGCGGACATCGAGGCCCGACGTCGTCAGAAGAGCTTTGGCTTCGTCCAGGTTGGACTTTGTCGAAGAACTGATGATGACGTTGGCCGCCGGGTCGGCGGCGGTGAGGTGAGTTCGGTTTTCCAGCCTTGCGGCGTAAACGATGGCTCCCTTGGCGTGTCGTTGCACTGCTTCGACGAAATGATCGAAATCCACGTGGAGCGTCATCGACTCTAGAGTATCACTTGGAAGCACGCTTCGGTCCATTCGGGTTAAAATCGAACCATCCCACAATTCCGAGGCCGCCGTTGTCTGAAACGTTAGAAACCCTGCTTGACGAAACCCGCCACTTTGCGCCTTCCGATGACTTTAAAGCCCAGGCGAACCTGAACGATGTCGATATCTATGTTCAGGCGGCAGCTGATCCCATCGGATTCTGGGAGAAGCAAGCCGAACTGCTCGATTGGGACACGCGGTGGCATGCGGCCCTCGAGTGGAATCTGCCGAATGCGAAATGGTTCGTCGGTGGAAAGCTGAATGCCTGCTTTAACTGCGTCGATCGTCATGCCTCTGGGCCGCGGGCCGAAAAGGTTGCGTTGCTATGGGAAGGCGAGCCGGGCGAGGTGCGAAAGATCACCTATCGGGACCTCAAGGCTGAAGTTTCACGGATTGCCAATGGCTTAAAGGCCCTGGGAGTCGGCAAAGGCGACCGAGTGTGCATTTACCTGCCGATGATCCCTGAGCTCGCCATGACGATGCTGGCTTGCGCCCGCATCGGAGCGGCTCACAGCGTCGTCTTTGGCGGATTCAGCGCAGATTCCCTGGCGGAACGGACGAACGATGCAAAGGCAAAGGTGATTGTGACGGCCGATGGCGGCTACCGACGCGGCAACGTCGTTCCGCTTTTGAAGATCACTCAGGATGCGCTGGCGATGGGCTGTCCAACCGTCGAGAAGGTCTTGGTCTATGACCGCATTGGGAACGTTGAACGACCCGCCGAAGATCGATTCGTGAGTTGGGAAGACACCGTCGTCGGTCAGCCGACAGAGTGCCCTTGTGAATCGATGGACAGCGAAGATCTCCTGTACATCCTGTACACCAGCGGATCCACCGGCAAGCCAAAGGGGATTGTCCATACCACCGGTGGCTACCTCACGCATGTCGCAGCCACCTCCAAGTGGGTGTTCGATCTGAAAGAAGACGACGTGTATTTTTGCACCGCGGATTGTGGCTGGGTCACGGGCCACAGCTACATCGTGTATGGACCGCTAGCAAATGGTGCGACTTGCGTGATGTATGAAGGAGCCCCCGATACTCCTGAAAAAGACCGATTCTGGCGGATCATCGAGCGCCACCGGGTGACGATTCTGTACACGGCTCCCACCGCCATCCGTGCTTTCATGAAGTGGGGCAAGGAATTCCCTCAGCGATGCGATTTATCCAGTTTGCGTCTGCTCGGATCGGTAGGCGAGCCGATCAACCCGGAAGCATGGATTTGGTACCACGAAGTGATCGGAGGCAAGAAGTGTCCGGTCGTCGACACCTGGTGGCAGACGGAAACCGGCGGCATCATGATTTCGCCCCTACCCGGGCTCACATCCACCAAGCCGGGGAGTGCGACTCAGCCGCTGCCCGGGATCTTGGCTGCAATCGTCGATGAAGACGGAAACGATATCACCCCGCTCCACGGCGCCATGGGTTATCTCGCTTGCGCGAAGGGTGGTACCGCAGAGTCGTCGGGTCCGGAAGTAGGCGGAATTCTCGCCATCACCCATCCCTGGCCAGGCATGACGCGTGGAATTTATGGAGACCCGGATCGGTTCGCCAAAGTCTATTGGGAGAGATTCCCGGGCAAGTATTTTCCTGGGGATGGCGCCAAAGTGGACGAAGACGGTTACTTCTGGCTGCTGGGACGCGTGGACGATATCATGCTGGTAGCCGGTCACAACATTTCCACGATGGAAGTGGAATCCGCATTGGTGGATCACAAGGCAGTGGCAGAAGCGGCCGTTATCGGCAAGAACCACGACTTGAAGGGTCAGGCAATTTCGGCATTCGTCATACTGAGGTCAGGGGAGTCGGCGACAGTCGACGAGCTCAAAGCGCATGTCGCCCAGAAAATTGGTGCGATCGCGCGACCGGACGACATCTTCCTCTGTGCCGACCTGCCCAAAACTCGTTCGGGCAAGATCATGCGCCGTCTTTTGCGCGACGTTGCCGAGGGTCGGGCTTTGGGAGATACCACAACATTGGCGGATGCGGCGGTCGTTAGCTCGCTCAAGGACCAGTACGAGGACAAAGAAGGCTAGGCGGCTATTGCTTCTCAAAAATGCGACGCAAGTCTTCACCGTCTTGCTTGCGCGTTGCCAGCGTAATCTGGTCACCCGGTTGAATCACCGTCGACCCGCGCGGCACATAGCTTGACGTTCCCCGCTTGAGTAGCACGAGGAGAGCCGTGGACGGCAGGCCGAGGTTCACCACCATCTTTCCGGCCGCTCGCGCGTCGGGGTCGACAATGACGTCGATGATGTCCGAACCGGCGTGAGGCAGATAATCGCTCTTGTTTGGGGGAACAACGACGCCAAGCAGCCTGGCCACCCATGGCAGAGTCGTACTCTGGACGAGCACAGACACCATCACGACGAAGAAGACAAGGTGAAACATCTCTTCCGACTTGGGAACTCCAGCGAGCAGTGGAAAGATTGCCAGAATGATCGGAACGGCTCCTCGAAGTCCGCCCCATGCGATGAACACGCGCTCGCGGCGGCGCATTTTGGCGAACATCAGCGCCACGTATACAGCGATAGGCCTGGCCATCAGCATCAACACAAATGCAAGGAGCAGGCCGACGCCGGCGACCTCGGCCAGCTTGGCCGGGGATGCCAACAGCCCCAGAGTGAGAAACATCACGATCTGCATGAGCCAGGCGATGCCGTCATGAAACTGGATGAGGCTGAGCCGGTGAAGAAAGTTGTCCTTGCCGAGTGTTAGACCGCACACGTACACCGCTAGATAGCCGTTCCCACCGATGGAATGCGAGCCTCCGAAAGCCAAGAGAACGATGGCGATGGAAATTGCCGGATAGAGCCCATCGTATTCCAGTCTGATGTTCGCCATGAGCCACCGGGCAATCCGTCCCATCATCCATCCGACGACGAGTCCGACGGACATTTGAAGAAAGAAGGATCCCACGTGACCCACAAGGCTGGAATCCGGCTGCTGAATCACCTGAATGAAAGTCAGGGTCAGGAAGACCGCCATCGGATCATTACTGCCCGACTCGATTTCAAGTAGCGGAATGAGCCGACGGCGCAGATTGATTGAACGGGCTCTCAGGACGCTGAATACCGCCGCCGCGTCGGTGGAGGCGACAATCGCCCCAAGCAGCAATCCTTCTTCCGGCGAATAGCCCAGGATTTGAATTGCGAAGAAAGCGACAAGGCCGCACGTGACGGCCACGCCGATCGTCGATAGCGAAATCGCCCGCCAAATCACCGGGCGAACAGATTCCCACGCGGTGTCCAGGCCGCCCGCAAAAATGATCATCGCGAGCGCAAGCTCGCCTAAAAGCTGGGCGAATTTGTAGTTTGAGAAGTGGAGTCCACCCGGTCCGCCGGAGCCCGCCATCATGCCAAGCAGGATGAAAAGGACAAGGGCGGGAATGCCGAGCTTGACGGAGGCTTTGCTGGCTAGGACGCTCACCAAAAGTAACAGGCCCAAAAGAGCGAGTACCTGGTTGAAATCGAGCCCCCAAATCATGATCGCGGTGGTTAATCCCTTAATCTCAAACGAAATTCAAACAAAGCTTGCGTACCCTAAAGATACACCCATGAAATTGACACGACGGCAACTGATCAAAGCGCTTTCCTATTTACCGGTTCCCGTGGCGATGCTCACCATGCAGAACTTGGCGGCAATGGCGGCGGGTGCGGTGCTCCTGGAACCCACCCCCGAATTGCCCGACGCAGACGACCCGACGCCACCGGCGGAAGAAGGCCCATTCTACAAACCCAAGTCTCCCAAACGTTCCAACCTGGTCGAGCCCGGGATGAAGGGCGAGACGATGGTGGTCTCGGGCCGTATTCTGGATCGGAATGGTCGTGAGATTCCGAACGTGCAGATCGAGGTGTGGCATGCCGACGCTGCTGGTCAGTACGATAACGTTGGCTTCAAGTGCCGTGGCCACTTTTTCAGCGGTTCAGACGGTCGGTACAAGTTTGAATCCGTTTATCCGGGGCTCTATCCCGGGCGCACCCGTCACTTTCACGTGCGCGTTCAACCCGCGAACAAGCGAGTTCTGACGACCCAACTTTTCTTTCCGGATGAACCGGGGAACGCTCGAGATGGAATCTTTAACAAAGCCTTATTGATGAAGGTCAAACTTGAACGAGGGAAGCGCCAGGCAACATTTGACTTTGTGCTTGATGTCTAGCTGGGCTTCTGGTCGCCCTTGGTGGGCTTCTTGGGATTGCTGACTCGTCCCGACGGCGCCGGCTTTGGCTTCGCTGGTTGCGATTTCTTCTTTGCCGGGGGCTTTGGGGACCCAGCCTGTTGGGCGCCAGCCTGCTCCTTGACTTCTTCCTTGCCTGCCGGTGATGCCGATTTCAGTGTCTCTTCCACTGTTGGATCCTTCATACCAGCCTTAGACGACGGGGCCGTTGAATTCGCGGAATTGGCCCGTTCCGCCTCACGTTGAAGCTTTTCACCCCACTCGACCATTTTCTCGCCAATCTTTTTCGCCGCTGGCTTGAAGCGTGTCAAAGCAACGGGGATTGCAGCGACGGCCAAGATGAGCAGCCCGCCTCGGCCCAAAGGAACATTCGGTCGAAAACCCATGACATAAGATAAGTCGGCGCCACGAGAAATGCCCAGTAGGGCCTAGGACAAATCAGCGTTGGGCTGAGCTGTACTCTTGCGTTCCTCGATGGCTTCTCGAATCCAGAGCAAGACGAGGATGACGCCACTGACCGTAATACAAGCGTCGGCAATGTTGAAGACCGGGAAGCGAATGAGCCGAAAGTCGAACATGTCGGTCACCTTGCCAAGAAACAGCCGGTCGATGAGGTTGCCCAATGCTCCTGCAGCAAACAATGCGGCGACCGTGTGATAGAGGCGTGAGGCTTGTGGATGCTTCATGGAGTACCAGATTGCACCGCCCGTGATCAGGAGGGCGATTGGGGTCAGCAGGACTCCATATCCTTGAAGCTGGCCAAAGGCGATGCCTTCGTTAAAAACCAATGTGAGTTCGAAAACACCGGGCCAGAGCGGGAAGATCGAAGCTCCAACTCGCCAATCGACTGCTTCGCGGGCCCAATACTTGACTACCTGATCCAAGATCAGCATGCCGAGAAACAGGGCCCAAAAGAGGGTTCGCTTATTCAATGCCTACCGCCCGGCGATCCCGGCGCGTGAGCCAGTGTCGTTCTCCATCGATCTCTACTTCAGTAACGTCTGGCCGGCGCAACCTTGATCGTTCACATTTTTCGAATTCGCTCTTTCGGAAGTTGAAGCTTTCGGAGCCTTGACTCAGCTCAACCCAGCTCATCTTGAAGTAATTTGCAAGCTCCTCAGGTTCGAATGATGAAAGTAGCTGGTAGGTCGCCGGGTCTGCGGTGATGCTCAAGATAGAGTCCTGACTGTCCTTTACTCCTGCTTCCGCTTTCCAAGCTTCAAATGCCGCGAAGGCATCCGATCGCTCGCCGAGCAGCGCCGCGAACCGGGTCTGAAGGGTGCTTCCCTCAATCTCGGCCAATCGATTGGCGTTCGGGCTGTCAAATTTCGCGAGATGCACGCTGCCCGTGCACCCTGGAATGCGCTGCCAAGTCTCTTCGGAAGTGTGGACGAGAATGGGCGCAAGGAGCTTGACCAACCGAATCAGCGCATAGTGGCAGGCAACCTGGCCACTCCGCCGGGAGGGCCAATCCCTGCCGTCGCAGTACATACGATCCTTGATCGCGTCCAAGTAGAACCGCGAGAGCTCAACTGCGCAGAAGTTGTGGATCGAGGTGATCACCGCGCCGAAGTCGTAGCGTACGTAGTTGGCCACCGCATCGGCTACCAAGAGGTCGACTTGTTCGACGAGCCACTCGTCCAGCTCCATTAGGGGCTCACTTCCGCCGTTGCATCGGTATCCTTGAGCCCAAATGGCTTCAAAGTCGCTCAGGTTGCCCAGAAGGAACCTTAGCGTGTTTCGGACCGTGCGGTAGTTCTCACCGAATTGCTTGAGCAGCGCATCCGAGCAAGGGACGTCATTTGCATAATCCACGCTCGCAACCCAGTATCGGACGACATCGGCTCCGTACTGATTGCATGCGTCGATGGGTTCGATGACGTTGCCCAAACGCTTGGACATTTTGCGACCCTGGTCATCCGTGACGAATCCATGAGTCACGACCTGTCGATAGGGCGCCCCACC
>CAMLEL010000061.1 GCA_946478935.1 uncultured Armatimonadota bacterium | reverse complement strand
GTTGGGCGCGATCAAGACGCCTGGGAAGACGATTGGGTCCAAGTGCTGTCTGAATTGCCTTACCTCCGCCTAACCCGAAAGGACCGCAGTTTCCAATTGGATCGCTTGATTGGAATTCGCCTTCAAATGAACTACATCGGCGCCAACATGCAGATGGTCAAGGATGATATGGTTCGTGTCTGGAGCGAGGGGCTCGGCAAGGACTTGGAGGCGTATCATACGATCGTGGATAACGAAGAAGGATTCGAATTCCAGTTTGCCGCTTTGCCCAAGAAGGCGGAGTACATCACCGGAATCATCACGATTTTGCAGAAGACGACGCGATGAACATTCGAATTGTTGAAGTCGGACCGAGAGACGGCTTGCAAAATGAGAGTCGCGGCATCGATACTGCAGGCAAACTCGCATTCATTTATTCGTTGTTGGATGCGGGACTCAGGGAAGTCGAAGCTACTAGTTTTGTGTCCCCAAAGTGGGTTCCACAGCTTGCCGACGCAGATGAGCTTTGGCCCCTGCTCCCACTGGGCGGTTTGTATTCGGCCCTGGTTCCGAATCAGCGCGGCCTTGACCGCGCGCTTGCCGTTGGCGTGGAACGCGTTGCCCTGTTTACGGCCGCCTCGGAAGCATTCACGCAGAAGAACATCAACATGTCAATTGCGGAGTCGCTCCGGGTTTTTGGAGAAGTAGCGGCCAACTTTCGCCAGGCAAAGGAAGCTGGATTTATTCGCGGATATGTCAGCACCGCGTTCGAATGTCCCTACTCCGGGAAGGTTGAGCCGGAAGCTGTTTTGGATGTCTGCCGTCAGCTCTTTCAAATCGGCGTTGACGAAGTCAGCATTGGCGACACCATCGGCGTCGCAACTCCCAACGAAGTACGCACCCTCCTGAGGCTCCTGCTCCAAGAGTTCTCAGCCGAACGGATCGCCATGCATTTTCATGACACGTTCGGAACTGCCATTTCAAACGTTGCCGCATCGCTCGAGCTTGGGATTCATGCGTTCGACTCCAGCGCTGCGGGTTTGGGGGGCTGTCCTTACGCCCCTGGCGCGGCTGGCAATCTGGCTACCGACGATCTGGTGTACTTCTTGGAACGTCAGGGGATCTCTACGGGAGTCGATCGAGCGAAGTTGGCTCAAGCGAGCCTACCGATTCTGGAGGCATTGGGGCGCCCTCCGCAGGCGAAGTCTCAACAGGCATTTCTGGCTTCGGCCGAGTAGCTGCATAGGCTACGATCGCGATTCCTATCGCTGCAACAACCACGGTCGAAACCTTCTCCTCTTTGTTCATCTTGAATTCGCGAAGGTTGGCGGCCAACACAGTCAATCCAATCGGGACAAGCAAGGGAACTGGACCAAGGACGAAGGCGAGCGGAAGGTAGATCGCCAAGGCGACGAGCATCCATCGAAATGTTTCCTCGGTGCGCATGTGAAACCGGTATAAGGCGACGAAAAACATGCCCATGAAGAGGAAATCGGCGGGTCCAATGTGCGCGAAAGTGCCGACCGGCACGCCGGTCTCAGTTGACTTGGTGGCGACTTCGGGAATCTTGTGAGCCATCGCGGGAAGCAGGTTCGGTGCCTTCTTCATGAGTTGCTGCACAAACCCCACGGGGGTGAACACCAAGAAGATGTCGAAGAGCGCAAGGAAGATCGAAACCGGTAAAAGCAGATTCTTGTCCTTCATCAGTAGGGCGAGGAGCGCACCCAAGCCCACCGTCCACATCGGGAGTCCCTGCTGCGAGACAGAATCGATGAGGATGGGTATCAACCCCTTGCCGCCTGGACTTGCCATGGGCAGAAGAAACTGAATGGCCAAACCCAGCACGACGAAGCCTGCTGCCAGCTTGGGTGTCCAAGAATGACTGCCAGCGCGATAAAGCGCCACAACTGGCAAGGCGACGAATGCAATCGTAATGAGGATGCTGATTGGCAATCTGAGCGCCTCCGAAACCAACCAATAAGCCATTCCCACGCGCAATATGGCAAGCAACCCCAAGGTGGCGAAAAAGGCCCAGAGGCCCTTAGACATGCAGCGGTACCTCTCGCGGGGTTTCTCCTCGATCCGCAATGACTTGGCGATAGACGTCAACGACTCGGTCGCACATTGACTCGGTTCCCGCGACCCGCGACGAGCGCAATGCGCCTTCACCGAGAGTTGCCAACAGGGCATCATCTCCGAACACGTCGAGGACTTGTTGGGCGAACGTTTCGGCGTCGTTTTTGACCACGAAGCCATTCAAGCCGTCATCGATGCCCTCACTCGCTCCACCGCCGGTCACGGCAACCGCAGGCAATCCATATGTCATCGCTTCCTGCACAACCAGGCCCTGGGTTTCGGTAATCGAAGAAAAGACGAAGAGGTCGCTTGCCGCGTAGTAGACATCGACTTCGTTGCGGGGGACGAAGCCGACAAACTTCACGCGGTCGCCTATCCCGAGCTGCCGGGCGATTCGAATACATTCGCCGCGGTATGGACCGTCGCCCACCAGCCAAAGTCGCAGCCTGGGATCCTGATGAAACACCCGCGCTGCCATTTCGAAAAGAACCGACATGTTCTTTTCTTTCGCCAAACGACCCACATAGAGAAGGATTCGCTGGTGCGGTGGAATTCCCAGTTCGAGTCGCAACTCGCTTCGATCGAAAAAGCGACGCGGGAGAGCAGCCGTTGGAATGACGGTGGCAGGAGTGGACACGGAATGCCGCCTCAGCCACTTTAGCGCCGCGTCGCTCGGGGTGATCACATGATCGACGTGGTTGTAATAGAAATTCGTGTGCTTTGCCAGTTTGAACCGGAGATACCGTCGTGGGAAGTAGGGGATGTAATGGACGTACCGGTCATACAGCGTGTGGTAGGTGGCGACAATTGGAATGCCGTGCGACTCGGCCCAGCGCATACCGACGAATCCGATCGTAAACGGAGTGTGTGTGTGAATTACGTCAAATTCATGCCGCCGGAAGCGGTGAAGCATTCGATAGAAGGGCGGAAATGCGAGTGGATACCCTTTTGTCCAGGGAGTCTCGATCGCTCGAAATCGGTAGGTATTGGGTTCCGGACCGGACTTACCATGGCGGGCTGTGAAGAGGTGGACCGAGTGGCCCCGATGCCGCAACTCGGTGATGAGGGAATCGATCGAGATACTGACCCCGTTGAGCACGGGAAGTGCGCTATCTGAAAAGATGGCGATCTTTAATCGGCCATCCATAGCACGGTCACTCCTCTGGGAAGCGACCATGGGTCTCGACGAAGCGCACAATGTCGCTCAATCGAAACCTTCGCTGACCGCCCTGGGTTCGATGGTGGGTGAGCCACTTGCGGTTCGTGTAACGCCGAACAGTGGCTGGGCAGACGCCGAGAAGTCGGCTGGTCTCCTCCAACGTCAGTTCAGGATCAAGGAGCCGGCGGATCAAGTCCTCACGGGACTCCTTGAACTCGCCCCGGTAGTAATTCGCCGTGACGGAATCGTCAAAGAATCCGCACAAGAATTCGATGTTCTTCGGCAAAGCCTCCCACACCACCTGCAACTGTGGATCGATGGATCGCTCGCTCGTAGCGTTCCGAGCCCTTCGCGGTCGGGGAGCGCTCATGACCGTCTTGCGGAACTTTGTCTTGGAGTTCGCGTCCTCCCCCGGGGCGGGAGCGCTGGAGTCAATCCCTAGGTATTCCTTGATCGTGGGAACCGCGACCTTAACCGCGCTTTCCTCTTCCGGTTTCTGGTTGTCCAGGAATCCATTCTCAATGTATGCAAGGGGATCAAACTCTTTTGATTTCAAAACCTTCTACCTCTGCGCCCGCCGAAGAGTTTACTCGTTCTTCGCACGCGAAACCCGCCCTCCAAGACGTAGTTTAGTCCCATAAAGGCTCTACAAAATCAACATTGAATCCCCAAAACTAAGAAACCGGTATCGATGCCTGACTGCATGGCGGTACGCACTCATAATGTTCGGCTTTCCGGCCAAGGAACTGATCATCATGAGCATCGTGGTCTTTGGCATATGGAAATTCGTGAACATTCCGTCCACCACTTTCCATTTGTATCCGGGCCGGATGAACAACTTCGACTTCATTTCACCAGGAGCAACCTTTCGGGGGCCAACCGCAAAGGACTCCAACGTCCTCGCCGTGGTGGTGCCGACGGCAATGATGCGCCCGGTCGCTGAATTGACTTCTCTAGCCGCCCCTTCAGAGATTCGACACGTCTCACCATGCATTTTATGATCGTCCAGCGCTTCAGACATGACCGGTCGAAAGGTGTCCAAGCTAACGTCCAGAGTCACGTGGGCAATGCGCACGCCCTTCGACTTGAGGGCTGAAACGATCTCAGGTGTGAAGTGCAAGCCGGCAGTTGGCGCTGCTGCGCTGCCCTCTGACTTTGAATACACGGTCTGATATCGCTCAGGGTCTGCCAAATGTTCGGTGATGTACGGGGGAAGTGGAACCGCTCCGATCCTTGCAAGCCGATCGCGCAAGTCTGGCAAGTTGCCAAAATCAATGACTCGCAGGGGCTCGTCCAGCGATTCAGCGACCATGGCCGTCAAACCCCCTTCAAATTCAATCGTTGCGCCTCCTTTCAGCCGACGGGAAGGCTTTAGCAGCGCGGAGAATCGGCCGTCACCGAGCGGAGCGATCAGCAGTGCCTCAACGGCTCCGCCAGTTGACTTGCGACCCATTAACCTAAGCGCTGATACGCGCGTGTCATTCCAAACCAACAAATCTCCGGGTTGAAGAATTTCAACGACCTCAGCGAAGGCGCGATCTTCGATCTTGCCGGATGCACGATCCAGAGCCAGTAATCGAGACTCGGCCCGATTCTCGAGTGGTGTCTGGGCGATCAGGTCTTCAGGCAGGTCGTAATCGTAGTCGCTCAGCCGATCCAATGAAATGCTCCTTCAATGTGCCTCAAGTCGTGGAGGATCGGTTCCTCGGTTGATTGTTTGGTCCGATCGATTAAGGCGGCCCTCATACCGAACGCCCGGGCGCCCGAATAGTCGTCTACCTCATGGTCTCCCACATGAAAGACTTCATGGGGTTCAACCTCAAAGTGGTTGCCAATCACTGCGAACAGCCTTGGGTCTGGCTTTTCGACGCCGTACTCCAGCGATGCGACGACGAGATCGAAGTAGTGCGCAATCCCGGCTCCTCGGAGGGACTTGAGAAGAGAGTAGTCCCAGTTCGAAAGGACAGCGAGGCGAATCCCCTTTTGACGCAATGAATCGAGAGTTGGAATCACGTCCTCGTAGAGCCGAAAGAGGATCGAATTTGGCCCAAATCCAATCCGCTCTGAAGCGGCCTGTAGAACTGCGGCTAGTGCAGGATCCATACCGAGTCGCGTCAACCAGTTCGCCCCAAAGTCCAGCCACCAGCGATCGCAAATCGCATGATCGCGAGCCATATTGCAGCGGATGTAGTCGCTCAGCTGCTCGTGATACATGGCCTCGTACAGTGCAGGACCTTCAAGCGGGATTTCCAACCCGACTTCAGCACAAACGTCCGCGATGTACCGCTTTAAGGACCAATCGACTTCCAACAAGGTTTGGGCGCAGTCAAAACTGACGACTTTTGGATTCACCTTCGCCAGACTCCCACCAGCCACAGGACCAAGGTTGCAAGGGCTGACAAGAGAATCATCGAAGTGATCGGAACGAAGAGACGCAGACCCCCTCGATCAACATTGAGATCACCTGGAAGTTTGCCCAACGGAATCCAGCGATAAACCCCGAACCAAATCAATGCTCCTATTGCAGCGACGCCGAGTCCACCGAAAAACAGTGCTTTTCCAAAGTTCGCCAACGAACGCTATTTTGGCGGATGGCGGTGCAACTCATTGACACATCGAACGTATAGGGACATAGGCCCCAGGGCTTTGGCGGCTTGGGAAACCAATGTACAATTCCGCCTGACAAAGAGGTTTCAATACATGAGAATGAGTTTGAGAAAAGCAGGCTTCGGCCTGTTTGTCGCCGCGCTTTCCGTCGCGGCATTTGCAGTCCAGGATGCGATTTCGCTTAAGCGAGCAGCCAAGTCAGGGGAATCGATCAAGTATCGCCTGAAAGCAGACGTTGAGATCCAGGGAATGGAAGCCGCGTTTTCGACCCTGGTGACTGAAAAGGTCACGAAGGTCGAGTCGAACGGCAACTACGTCCTTGAATCCGCACAAAGCGAGGGCAAGGTCAATCTGTCCGGCCAAGAAATGGATGTTCCTGGCACCACGCAGACGTTCGTTTACAAGCCAAACGGCGAAGTCGTCGAAATCAAGGCTGAAACGGTGGATGGCAATGTCTACCGCACGGCCAATCTGACCGCCTTTATCGTCACCGACAAAGCCGTCAAGGTGGGAGACGAATGGACCCATGACATCAAGAAGGACGAAAAGACCGGTACGATGCCGGCCAAGGGTACCTACAAGATTGAGGGCGAAGAGAAAGTCGGCGAGTTCGACACGTTCAAAGTGAAGTTCGCCACCAAGGAGACCGAGGGTGGCGAATCAGCAGCCTCCTGCGAAGGAACATCTTGGGTCAATAAGAAGGACGGCACATTGGTCAAGAGCGAAGGCGTTTGGAAGAACGTTCCATTCCCTGGCGCACCTGGGCCCATCAATGCCAAGTACACACTGACGCGCGAAAAGTAACGCAAGAAATCCAAGCCCGCCCAATCGATTGATGAGGCGGGCTTTTTAGCGTCTGCTCGACCCCGACAACGCCTCAAGCGTCGATAGGACCAACTGCCCCTAAGGCACTGTCTATGCCAAAATGACCCTCGCGCCCGAGTGCGGGCGTTTACAAGAAACATGTCAAGCGAAGCCACTGGAATGTTCATCAACGAGACCCACACATCTGCCGCTGTCTGGCAATACAGGGTGGAAAAGATGATTCTGGAAGGCAAGACCAAATATCAGACCTACCAAATTGCAGACGTGCCCCGCTTCGGACGTTCACTTTTTCTGGACTACAACATCCAAACGAGCATCATGGACGAGTACGTGTTCCATGAGTGCATGAGCCAGCCCGCCATGACACTGCATCCCAATCCGCGTAAGGTCTGCGTATGCGGCGGTGGGGAAGGGGCCACGCTCCGAGAGGCCCTCAAGCATAACACGGTTGATGAGGCTGTGATGGTGGATATCGATGAGGAACTCGTGGACATGGTCAAGGAGCATATGCCTGAGTGGCATCAGGGCGCATTTGAGGATCCAAGAACCAAGTTGCTTCACACGGACGCTCGGCAGTGGCTGGTCGACCACAAGGGAGCAGGATTCGATGTCATTCTAAGCGATTTGCCCAATCCTCACGAAGACGGACCTGGACAATTCCTCTTCACAAAAGAGTATTTTCAGATTGCCGCAGATGCGATGAGCGACGATGGTGTCTTCGCAATGCAGGCCGGCAGCGCCAATGAGAACTATCCAGAATGCATGGTGAGTTGCATCGAGACATTGGAGAGCATGAAAGATACCTTTGCCCATGTGGCGGGGTACTTCGGCATCGTCACTACATTCTTCCAACCCTGGGGCTTTGTGCTGGCGAGCAAAAAGCACGATCCGCTGGACCTGTCCGAAGAAGAGATTGCCCGGCGATTCGCATCGCGTGGAGTGTCCACACGGTACTACACACCCCGCTTTCACCGAGCCGTATTCACGCTTCCCGACTATCTCTTGGAAGCCAAGAAGAAGAGCGGCAGGGTCCTGACCGATGCCAATCCTTTCATTTGGACCGCATAAACGGACAACCTACCTAACGAAAGGTCCATAATAGGAACTGATGGCACGAATCATGCCGTCGTACCAATGGAGCACTTTAGTGCGCGCGTCGGGCCTCAGAGATGGGACTGGGCGAAGAAGCTAGGAGAATTTTAAAACAATGATGTTTCGAAGACTCTACTGGGTGGTCGAAGAGGTTGAGAAATCTGGCCAATCCCAAGTAATTGGCGTGTATACGTCTATTCAAGATCTCATTCAGCGCGGGCTCGGTTGCGTGGACGAAGGCAACGACATTAGGTTGACGTTGACCAAATTGGACTCGACCAAACCCCCTTTGGGAGCGTGGACCTCGCCTCGATTCGAGGGCTTGGAAGCCGATCTGGAAGAATATGTTCGAACGGACGAATTCACCGCGGATCAATGCAAGGCGCTTTCCGACGAACTTCACAAAATGTACAAAGTTAGCGTTTAACTTCGCACGAAAATAAAAAAAGGGTGGCCCGATTCGGGCCACCCTTTTTTGTTTCCGTTAGTTGTTGCCTGGTTCAGTGACCGATTTGGCCTTGGTCAACTCCGTGAAGACCTTGCGCCAAGGCTCCTGGAGATACTTCACCTTCACTTCAATCTTGCTTGACTTAAGCTTGTCTTGGATTTGCTTGTCAGCATCCTTACCACGCCTGCCTCTCTCGATTTCGAGAGCGCGCTTAATCAAAACTCGCTCACGGTTTTTAAGTTCACGAGGCGTCGCTTTGTTCTTCCTCAAAACGTAAAACTTGTAGAACTGATTGCTCTCAGGGTTCTTGAGCCATGGAGTTGCACTGTCCGGATTCGTTTTTTCCACGGCGCTGCGCATGTACGCCGGTAGTTGGTTAATGAACGCTCGAATCTTGAAGCCTTTGTCTTTTCCAGTTGGATCAGCGGTATATCGACCCGCAACGGAGGCAAAGGCCGCACCCTGCTTCAGCTCTTTGTCGACGATCGCTTGCAACTTCGGATCGACGACCACGATGTAAAGCGCCTCCACACCGGCAGGAACGGTATTGAGTTGAGGCTGTTGTTTGATATAGTCCGAAACCTCGGCATCCGTGACGGTGACACCTTTGGACTGCAGCTTGTAGCGAGCCAGGCTCAACGCAAGTTCACTTTTGATCTGGTCGATTGTCAGGCCGTCTTCGCTTTTCTTCTTAACGAAGGCGGGGTCCTCTTCTTCCTGCAGTTTGATTTCGGCATCGATTTCCTCTGCCTTGGGATAGACGCCCTCGTCCATCGCAACCTGTTTGATCAACTCGTTTGCGATGCATTCCTGCAACGCCTGAAATGCCATGGATGGGTTGAGGGTCACGACTGCGTCTTGTACTGCTACTCGCCCGGTGCTCGGGTTCACTCCGAGATTGTTGGGGTTCACCTGGGCGACCACAGTTCGCTTCCTTTCCATCGTGCGGTAGTACTCGGTAAGCGGAATGTTCACTCCGTTGACGACCGCAAGAGTTTCTCTGCCGCTATCTCCGCCTCCACATCCGTAAATCGCCAGAGATGCGACTCCTGCCAAAAATGCAAATTTATTCCTCAATGGTTGCCTCGTTATTGATTTCAGAATACCTGTGCCCTAATTTGGGCTCTCCAAGCAAAACAAC
>CAMLEL010000060.1 GCA_946478935.1 uncultured Armatimonadota bacterium | reverse complement strand
GGCCGAAAGCTAAGGCGCTTTCGACCAGAGCCAACTGGGCGCTACCAATTGCTTGGTAGCGCCGTTTGCTTCCACAAAGAATCGCAATGTCTCCGCTCCGCCCTGTTCGAACATGACGACGCGAAATGGGAAATCTCCTTTTGGCAATGTGAGCCGGAGCCGCTTTTCGTGGTATCCGTGCAGCCCATCATTATCGACGACGAGTGTCTCGCCAATCCACATTTTGCTCCCGTCGTCACTGCCTAAATAGAACGTGTACTCACCGGCAGCGGGAATTCTCAGGTAGCCCTCGAAGTGAACGGCGAATCCGTCTTTGCCTTCAAATCCTTTGAGGCCAATTTCAGCGACGTTTCGGGAGGTCGCAGCCTGGAAGGATGAGATCGGGGGACATTTGTCAAACGTTCCTTCGATTGATTTCAGGTTAACGCCCTGGATTTTCAAGGAATCATCGACCTGGAGAGCGATCGCCCCGACTGTCGTCGTGGCGCTCTTGGCTCCTCCCTTGCGAAAGACGGCAGCCTTCACTGAGCCGGGTCGGTTCAGACGGATTGGACCCTGATAGATTGGTGAACTCGCTGTTGGCTCACTTCCATCGACGGTGTAGCGAATCACTGTATCCGGCATTGCCGGGGCTTCGAATTCAACGGGCTGAGCATTGCTGAGCATCACAACGTCGGACTTGGCCGTGGGCGCCTCCAAGAAGTAAGCGATTCCAAGACGGTCCAACCTTCCGTAATGGGTGCTCAATCGACGGTTAAAGCTGTTCCAATCCTTACGTTCAAACTTTGTCCATATGGTTTCCGCCAGCGCAGCAGCGCGGGGGAACATCATCCCCTCGACTTCTTCCTCGGTTGAGAGCCATTCGGTCCAAATATTGGCCTGGGCACCCAGTACACGCTTGCCCTGGATGGGATCCAGTTCGCCGGGCACCGGTTCATAGCTATACACGAGCGGGGTCGGGGTGGTGGCATAGGGATAGTCGAAGTAGCAGTGAGAGGTGGGAGACATCACAACGTCGTGTCCAGATTTGGCGGCTTCGATCCCGCCTGAAATGCCACGCCAACTCATGACGGCCGCTCCGGGCGCCAGGCCGCCTTCCAGAATCTCATCCCAACCGATCAGCCGCCTGTCCTTGCTGGCCAGAAAGGTATCAAATCGCTTGATGAAAGAGCTTTGCAACTCGTGAGTGTCTTTAAGGTTTTCCTTGACCATACGGTCTTTGCAGGTGGAGCACTGCGCCCAAAGGTCTTTCGGAACCTCATCTCCGCCGATATGAATGAACTTGGAGGGAAACAGGTCAATGACCTCAGTGAGCACATCTTTGAAGAAATCTGTCGCCTTTTCGCTACCGGCGCAAATCATCATCGGATGGTCGGCGCCCCAGTTCGCTACATACTGCTTGAGGAACTCGGGAGGCGCAGTGCAGGTGAGAATTTCGGGATATGCGGCCACGGCTTCGGTACTGTGACCTGGCATTTCGATCTCGGGCACGATCGTGATAAATCGGTCGGCCGCATATTTCACGATGTCCTTTATTTCCTTCTGCGTGTAGAAGCCCCCATAAAGCTTCTTGCCGCTGGACTTGCCCAGAAACTTCAGGCCCTGGTAACTCCACTCGACTGGCTGCTCCTCTCGCCAAGCTCCGATATCAGTCAGCTTTGGATACTTCTTGATCTCGATTCGCCAGCCACCGTCGTCCGTCAGATGCCAATGGAAGGTGTTCATCTTGTGGACAGCGAGCCAGTCTATGTACTCTCGCACGAACTTGCCACCAAAGAAATGGCGGCTCTCGTCCAAGTGCATCCCACGCCAGCCGAAGCGGGGCCGATCGACGATCTCGCAGCCAGGCACTGACCAGCCCTCGCCAAGCTTCACTTTCTTATCAAAGGCGCTAACCGGCAACAATTGTCGAAGGGTCTGAACACCGTAAAACAAACCGGCGGGTTGGGCGGCAATGATACGAACACCGTCAGGCGAACTGGAAATGCGATAGCCCTCGGCGCCCAGTGTGGCTTCTTGTTCATCAAGCCGAAGCTCGATGGACCTTGGTTTGGGGCGCGAATCGATGAAAAGATCGAACCCAGTGGAGGGTCTCAAGTATTCACGAAGTCGCTCTGCCACCGGTTTGGCTTTGCCAGATGCGATGATGGTGGTCTTTTCCTGGATGTCGAAACCGCCGGGCATCGACCGATACACCTCGGGCAACGGAATAATCGCCGGGAGCGACTGTGGCAAGAGAAC
Organism: uncultured Armatimonadota bacterium; assembly: GCA_946478935.1. The sequence goes on along the minus strand of CAMLEL010000060.1, from coordinate 7,107 downwards.
GAGAGCTGCGAGAATCACGCCGTTATCTTAGCGGACAACGTTAATCCACTTCCACCGTTGCCACCCGGAGCGGTGCGAAGCACTTGAGGATGGGGAAAGTTCTGACACTTGTCCAGTCCTCTCCGAGCAATCCCCATGCGGCGACGCCATCCAGGCTTTCAGGCTCCAGCAGATCAAAGATGAGTGCGGCCAGCGGCTGAGCCGTATGGACGATGAACGATTCCGGCTCCAATTTAGCGGTTGTAGATGAGAAGCTTCCTTCCAGACGAACCATTCGGTGTCCCTGGAATGCGTTTCTCGCTACGACTGATTCGCTGACTGCGAAGCTCTGAACCTGTCCCTGCCAAGGCTCCATGAGTCGCTCAACCTTGATGCCGTGTCTCCTCAGTAGCTCAACGACATTCTTGCTAGCGGATGGAATCAGATACGCGGTGGGAACTTTTGCGGTCTTGGCGATGCTGAACCGATCCAAGACGCGCATCCGAATCGGTTCCCAGTCGGTGATCGGGCCCGTTCGTTTGGCGGCAGATGCTTTCTCCATCAAGACTGCCTCTTCTCCGCGATCCGCCATCGTGAAGCGCACGCCAAGCTCTTTTCCCTCGAGACTGAGACTGCGCTCGTCAGCCTTTCGGGTGATGTCGATGACGCGTTTGCTGTTTCGCAAGATTTCATTCAGGCACATCTCTACGAACTGCTCGGTCGCCTTTACCCGTATATCGAACGGACAATTCGTCATTGCTTCCGACAAGATCGAGATACGGCTGCGCAAACCGCCATAGTTGGTTACATAGCGACCCTCGTAGCCAAATGTTTGCCAAGCCGGCTTCTCGTTCTGGCGCGAGACGTTGCCGTAATCGAACAAGCGTAGCCCGGTCTTGAGGGCATCTCGGCGTACCTTTGGCAAAAGCTCGTCACGCGTGAACTTCATCACGTCCGGATCGGTATTCGGATGCAGCGGAGGAGAATAGGTCAGCTGATATCCGTGCCGACTGCCATCGGTGGTGTGCAGATCGAACACGACATTGGGGTTCCAAGTGTAGACATGCGTCAAGACACCGCGCATTTCAGGCGATTCTGCTTTCATGCAGTCCCGATTGAGATCCAAACCTTGACCATTTGGCCGAACACCCACCAATTCTGGACCCTCCTGACCTGGCCGGTTTCGAGATTGGGGTCCGAACTTCTCATTACCGTCGCTGTTGTAAATCGGCACGACCAGCAGGATGGCCCGGTCCAGAATCCCTTTTTGCTCTCGACAATAGTTGCGAAGCAAGGCAAGGGCCGCTTCTTTACCCTCGACCTCGCCCGCGTGAATATTGGCCTGGATGTAGATGATTGGCTTTCCTGATGCTTGGGCCTGAGCGGGTGTGGAAACTAACGGTCGGGAGGCAATAATCAGAGGTATCTGCCGACCCTCGGTGGATTTGCCCATCCACTTCACCGAGATGGGAGCCCCTACTCGCTGCAGATCCTCGATGAACTTCACCACATCGGCGTAGGTGGAGGTTTCCTTGAACTGGGATCGCTCGGCTCTCGTTTGCGGCCAGGGGGATTGGCATATGGCAATGCCCGCCACAATGCTGGATAGCAAGGTCGTCATGAAGCTTACGTTACCCACCAGTTTTCTGGATTGGGTCGCAAAATCGGTAGCTCGTGAGCGACAATAGGCTCATGTTTGCACTCCTAGGCGCTGTTCTCGCAATCCAAGGTCACAACACGCTGACTCCTGACGAAGTCCAGGCTGGCTGGAAATTGCTTTTTGACGGCAAGACCACGGCCGGGTGGACCAACTTCAAATCAAAAGAAATTCGGCCGGGCTGGAAAGTTGTCGATGGTGCGCTGATCAGCACCAATCCCCTGGATTCTGGCGACATTGTCACGAAGGAGAAGTTCGATTGGTTTGAACTGACGCTAGAGTTCAACCTAACCAAGGGAGGAAACAGCGGTGTTATGTTTCACGTTGCCGATACCGGCGGAGCGACCTGGCACAGCGGCCCCGAAGTTCAATTGTACGACCACTGGGTAGCTGAGGGCGTAGAAACAACCGGATTTCTTTACCAGCTGTATCCTTCAAAAGTAGATGCAGCCAAGCCTGCTGGTGAGTGGAACAAGCTGCGATTGATGATCGCGCCGGACAAGTGCTTTACCGAGATCAACGGTCAGAGGTATTACGAGTTTGTACTGGGCAGCGAGGAATACAAGGCCAAGATCGCAAAAAGCAAGTTCAATGAGTTTCAAAACTTCGGAATGCTGGGCAAGGGATCGATTGCCATCCAAGGGGACCATGGCGTGGTCTCATTCCGGAACATCAAGATTCGGCCAATCAAGAAGTAGCCCGGCCTTCCAAGCACTTCCTCCTGTAACTCACCAGGAGGAAGGTAGCCATGGCCGCCATGATTCAGGCTTGTCGAAGTCGATTCCGAGCGGTTAGAGTTCCCAACCCTCGCGGAACTTTGGACGGATCAGCGAGTCAAACTCCTTGGTTCCTTTCACTCTCATCGCTCGGGCGTCCCACTCCAGGCGTGGGCCATTTGCCCAGATTGCCAAGTTGCCTAGAAGTACGGTCTCGGTAAGGGGCCCGGCGTAATTCACAATGTCTGAGCAGGCTCTCGGACCTCCCAGGGCAGCCCGTGCGAATTCCGCCATATGGCCCGGGGAAACCTCGATCTCAATTTGAGGCATCGGTGCGCCGCCAAGTAGTTGGAACTCAGTTCCGTACTCATTCGGGCAATAGATCGTGGCCTTCTCACAAACTACGATCTGTCCGTTTCCACCGAAAGTGACTCCCGGTGCAAGAGACGGATCGGGCTTCTTTCCGCCATCGTACCAATGGAGTTTCACGGGCGCTCGACCCTGCCGCTCACCGAACTCGTAGTGCACGATAGCCCAAGAAGGGAAGCTGTCTTTGTTATGCCCGCTGGTTTCTGCCTGCACCGCGATGGGATCGCGCAGATCGAGCGCCATGAACGTCATGTTCATGAGGTGGCAGCCCATGTCACCTAAGGCGCCTGTGCCAAAGTCCCACCAGCCGCGCCATGCGAACGGGTGATATCCCTCGCCGTAGAGGCGATCTGGCGCCGGGCCCAGCCAAAGATCGAAGTCCAACTCCTTTGGCACGCGCTTGGCCAAGGGTCGCTCTATGCCCTGAGGCCAATATGCAGCGGCTCGGTTCGTCCAGAGGTGGATTTCTTTCACGTCGCCAAACGTGCCCTTCTTAATGAGGGCGGCCATTTTGCGCATGTTGGTGTCCGAGGTGCTCTGGTTGCCCATTTGCGTCGCAACCTTTTTATCTCTTGCAATTCGCGCAAGCTGCCGCGCTTCCCAAATTGTTCGAGTGAGTGGCTTCTCGCAATAGCAATGGAGGCCCTGCTTCATCGCCATCGCGGAGGCGATCGCGTGATGATGGTCAGGCGTGCTGACCACGACGGCGTCGATCTTGCCCTTCATCGCCTCAAGCATGGCCCGGTAGTCATCGAAGGTTGTTGCGCGCGGGTGCTCAAGCATGCCTCGGGACCGCTCTTTGGCATCGGTGTCGCAAATGGCGAGGATGTCACCATGCTGAGCTGCTTGCTGCATCCCACTCCAACCCTTGCCGCCGCAGCCGATGATGCCGATGCGAAGCCGTTTCTTGTCAGCCTGCAGTGTGGGCTCTGTTGGCGCCGCCTCCACCTTCGAGAGTGCCAAGCCGACGGCAGCTGCCGCCGAACCCTTCAAAATGTCGCGTCTGGTCAGTTGTTTCCCCATAATCCTCGATGCCAGTTTAAGCGAAGCCTCGACTCTGAGTCTAGGCTGTGAAGGAGGATTCGCCAAATTCAGCGAAATCCTTTAGTCTGTTAAGCAGAAGGAAACGTTATTGGAATCGGCCCCGAATCAAATCGACGCCCAGGAAGCTCTGGACCGGTTGGAGCGCATCTTCGCGCATTTACGCAACCACTTTATCGGACGTGATGCCGTATTGGAGCAGATACTCTACGCTCTGCTCACCCGTGAGCACGCCCTGATCATCGGCGACCGTGGCCTCGCCAAGTCACGATTGGCAAGGTCGATTTTTGCTCAGTTTGAGGATCCCCGACCGGCATTTTCGCTTCAGCTCACCCGCTCGACTTCGGTAGGGCAGCTAGTAGGCGGCTTGGATTTGGAGGCATTTGAGCGGGGCACTTACATCCACAACTTGGAAGGCTACATCGTCCATGCGCATTTTGCCTTCTTGGATGAGTTATTCGACGCGAACGACTTTGTCCTGCGAGCTCTGAACGGCATCTTAAATGAGCGCGAGTTTTTGAACGGCCCCCAAGTGGAACAAGCATTGCTCCACACAGCGATTGGCACAACCAACTTCATTCGCGACACGCGCGAGAGTCGCGCAGTGCTGGACCGGCTCTTGTTCAAATGCGTCGTGCACCGGGCGGAAAGCACTTTGCAGCGGTTTGCCATCCGTCGCGAATTCATCACGTCGCACGGCGGCGTGGTTGCCCCATTGGAAGGTCAGATGATGCCTTATGCCTGGCTGAACAAGCTGAGCAAGATCATTCATGGCCAAACCGACAACAACACAATTAAAGTGCCGCCTCACGTTCTCGTGATGCTCGACCAAATCATCAGCGACTTTGAAAAGGAAGTCAACGCCCTACGAGCTGACGACCGGTTCGTCTACAGCGACCGATCGAAAAACAAGGCTATTCACGTGGTTATGGCATCGGCTCTTCGGAGTGGGCGAAGCACGGTGGAAGTGAAGGACTTGGCGGCGTTGCACTATCTGATTCCCACCGTTGGCAGTTTTGAAGAAGAGAATGTTTTTGACCACGCCCTGCATCTCACGCTAAAGGCTTTTAGTGTGAGAGATCGAGAAGCGGTCGACCACGCGGCGGCCATCGTTGATCTTGTGGCGGAAGCAATCGACCGCCAGCGACATGGCACGCTCAACGAACCGAACTGGTCCGAGCGTATGAAAACTCGTATTGGGCGCTGGATGCATCGTGATTCGAGCCTGACGCTGGGATCGCTTTTAGAGGAGGCTCGGGCCCTAAACGGTGACCATGCAGCGGCGATGAAGCTGAAGGAAGAGGTTTTGGCAACTGTCCGTGAGGCCCACGAAAAACATCAGATCGCATTTGAACAGAAACTGTAGCTAGGAAATCAAACTATGCCGCTCGTCAGAGTCGAGGAAGTGGCGTCGTTCGTAATATCGGACGACCGAACGAAGGATCACCTTCGGCGGTGCGAAAACGCGCGATCGCGCCAAGGTTTTCGGGAGTACTGCGCTCAGTTTGGTATCCATGACCTTGGTGAGGTGACGGAGTACCAGATGTTCTCGTTGATCGCGGCGCGGAACACCGCTCCTATCATCGACTTACTGCAGATTCCGGGTGGCAAAGACAGCAAGGGGAAAGACGATCGATCGTATGACCTCAGGCGGCGAAAAACCACGCTGGGACCTGCCATCCAATCATTCCTGGACCCTGTCCCTAGCCACGATCAGGAATGGGAGGTGCTACGGGATCCAGAAGACATACCTGAGGCGATACCCGAGGATCTGTTGCTGCGCCGCCTTGCTCCAAAGGAGTTTCTAAGGCGACTGGCGGAGGGTGAACTATTGCGCTCTGCTTGGGTGCAGGACGATCTCGACGATCTCCTGCATGCCCCAATTGAGGCTCCAGAAGAATCTCTTGATCCAAACCAAGATTCAGGTAAGGAAGATAAGCATCCATTTGGGTACCTGCTCCTCGATGCGAGCGACTCGATGGGAACGGGGCGGGATCGGCGCGATGAAGTCGCTCGCGGCATCGCACTCGCATTCCTTCGGACTCAATTCGAGGCGGGCAACCCCACCTACCTCTACCTGTTCAGTCACGAACTAAGCCCCGCTTTTGGTGGTGAGAGCCGAGCGGCGTTTGAGTCGGCGGTTGCTGCGATACTTGCGCATCCGTATCAGGGAATGACCAACCTACAGGGCTCGCTCAAACTGCTGGCCGAACGGATGCTCCTGACAACCGAGCGCGTGGACATCGCGCTCATCACCGATGGGGTCACTCGAATGACGGAGTGCCCATTGGGGGATGCGCATCTGCACACATTTCTGGTCGGAGTCACTCCCGAGGAGTTTGATCCATTTGCCGCCGGTCAGTACCAGGATTCGCTCGTGAAACTGAATCACTGGAGCGACTTCATGTTTCGAATCGACCCTTCGCTCATGGCATCGGCTTCCACACCGCGCCGCGAAGATGTTTTGGATTTCGGAAAGATCCTCTATGGGATCGAGACTGAGATTGCGAGCGTCGGTTCGGCCGGAATGTGCAAACGAGTTTTTGCTCGAATATGGAATCTCCTGGCATTGATCGCCCGATACAAGGAACATAACGGAGCGGTCGACCCTGAAGTCGACGAGCTTTTCACTTGGGCCAAGAACATTCATGGCTCGGTTGCGGCCCATGATCCCTCAAGGGTGGCGTTTGATAACGCGGCGAAGTGGACCCCGGTCGAGCGCGACTTGACGTTGGCAGTCGAGCAGCGCGAACTGCGGACGATCTTCGACGATCAAGAGATATCCATTGCAGTTGTGGACAAGACGCAAACGAGTTCAGCAAACCTGTTCGAGGCGCTAGCTATGCTTCTGAAGGCTATTAAGCGTTTGTTGCGCCGTCGCCGCCGTCGGATCTTACAACGATGACGTCCCCGGGGCCGTGGACTCCCCGAACCAACACTCCTTCGATATCGGCGGTTCGGCTCGTTCCTGACACGATGACGCTGGTGCGATTCGAAAGTTGGGCGATCCCTTCCTCCAAAGTGTTCACGATGCGGTCAACGAGCACGACGTGAACAGGAGGAGTAAGTGAGGCCAAACGAGCGTGGTCAGTTCCGGAGGAAAGCACGACGCTGCCGGTCTCTGCGATGGCGAACTCAGCACGGGTGATCCCGATATCGGCTTGCCAGACGTTTTGAGTGGTCTCCAAACCCGGGAGAGTCACATCAGTGTCGATGTAACAGACTTTGTCCGCGAACACAACGTCCTCGAGCTTTGCCATCCGTCCTCCCAAGGCAATCAGCCGAGCCTCGAAGCGTCCCCAGGCATCAGTTTGCTCCTGAGGCGCGTTGGATTCTTGGCCTTCC
>CAMLEL010000059.1 GCA_946478935.1 uncultured Armatimonadota bacterium | reverse complement strand
AAGCCGCCGCCCGTGGCGAAAGATGAGAGCCTGCAGGGTAGCAAGAAGCTTCAGGACAAGGTCGCACTGATCTCAGGTGGAGACAGCGGGATTGGGCGAGCCGTTGCTTTGGCGTTTGCAAGAGAAGGCGCGAAAGTTGCAATTCTGTATCTGAATGAAGAGAAAGATGCCAATGAAACCAAGAGCCAGATCGAGGCCACTGGACAATCGTGCCTCACGATAAAGGGCGATATCGGCAATCGATCTTTTTGCCACTATGCCGTCGGTCATTTGATGGAGCGATACGGAAAGCTGGATGTGCTGATCAATAACGCTGCCGAGCAACATCCTCAGGATTCAATCCTGCAAATAACGGAGCAGCAGCTTGAAAAGACGTTCCGCACGAACATCTTCAGCTTTTTCTTCATGGTGCAGGCAGCCTTACCGCATATGAAGGCGGGAAGCTGCATCATTAACACCACCTCGGTGACTGCCTATCGTGGAAGCGCTCACTTGCTGGATTACTCATCGACCAAAGGCGCGATCGTCGCCTTCACCCGGTCCCTCTCCCAGGCTCTGGCCGACAAGGAAATTCGGGTCAACATGGTAGCCCCCGGACCCATCTGGACACCCTTGATTCCGTCTACGTTTTCCGAAGAAGAAGTGGCCGAATTTGGTTCGGACACGCCAATGAAGCGGGCTGGCCAACCCGAGGAAGTAGCCTCGTGTTTTGTCTTCCTTGCTTCGAGCGAAGCCTCCTACATGACCGGCCAATGTCTCCACCCCAACGGCGGCGAAATGGTCAACGGCTGAACCATGTCGTCCCGACCCACTCGGCAGGAGCTGCGCGCATACAACCTGCATTCGATCAAGTCGAAGTCGGCAGGCATCACTCGGACGCGTTCAGGAAGAGGGTTCCGTTACATCAACGCCAACAACGAACAAATCCGCGATGCTGAGACGTTGGATCGAATCCGTGCTTTGGTGATCCCGCCAGCCTGGAACGACGTTTGGATTTGCGATGACCCCAGAGGATACGTCCAGGCAACCGGCCGGGACGAGCGCGGACGGAAGCAATCGATTTACCATCCCGACTGGCGAGCGCATCGCGAAGCTCAAAAGTTTGAAAGTCTGGTGAAGATCAAGAGGGCCGTCGCGCGGGTCCGAAAAACGGGCCAAGCGCACCTGCGCCAAGTGGGGCTGCCCAAAACCAAAGTGCTGGCAATGCTCGTAAGGCTCTTGGATTTGACGCTGATACGAATCGGCAACGAGCGGTACGTAGAGGAAAACGGCTCCTATGGACTGACAACCCTTCGGAACCGGCACGTTCGAGTGGAGGGCAGGCGAATCACGTTTCGTTTTAAGGGAAAAAGCGCCAAAGAGCACGAGGTCGAAATCTCGGATCGAACACTGGCAAATCATCTTTCCAGGCTGAAAACGATGCCCGGCAAACTGCTCTTCCAGTACATGGCCGACGAGACGATACATCCCATCCGTGCCCGCGACGTCAATGAATATCTGAAGGAATTTGGAAGCAAGGACCTCACCGCGAAGGCGTTTCGAACCCTGGGTGCGACGTCAATGGCGGCAAATCTCATCAAGGAGCGCAAGCCTGCAACCAAGAAGGCCATTCGAGAGATCGTATCGGAGGTCGCAGAATCGTTGGGAAACACGGTCTCGGTTTGCCGCAAATCTTACATCGATCCCTCGATTTTGGAGCCCGCAGAGTCCGCAAGTTGAACGACACAATGACTAATTTTGTCGGAATCGCGTAGGATATGCTCCGTGATTCGAGCGCTTTTGCTAGTCGGAGCGGCGGCCGCGCTCGGTTGCCAGGGGACCAGAGATTCCAGAATTCAGCTGAGATACATGGCTTGGGGCAACGTTCAACAACTGGCACTTGAGCAACGCATCGTCGATGAGTTCAACCGGCGGAATCCAGATATCCATGTACGCCTTTTCAAGGTGCCTGGAAACAGTTACCGGAACAAGATGATCGTGATGTTCGCCTCGCGAACCGCGCCCGATGTGGTGCGAGTTGACCACTATGATTTTCCGCAATTGGCGTCCCGCAACTATTTCCGAGACTTGGAACCCTTTATCGCCAAGGATCATGAATTCAAACTGGCGGATTTTTATCCGGAAGCAGTAGAGGAAGGCCGAGTCAACGGGCGCATACAGGGCCTGAATGTCCTGTTCGGCGGCGGGATCATGTTTTACAACAAAAAGATCCTGGCAGAGAATGGTCTGGAAGATCCGAATGAACTCTGGAAGCGCGGCGAGTGGACGTACGACCGAGTGCTCCAGTATGCGAAAAAGTGCACCCGCTACGACGCCTCCGGACGACCGCTCCAGTTTGGAGTAAATTCTCCACCCATGCCTTTTTACGTTGCCGTCATGCAAGCGTTTGGCGGCAAGTTGTTCAACGAATCACTGGATCGTTGCGTGCTGGACACGCCGGAATCGACGCAGGCGATGCAGTGGATCGCAGATCTTCGCTGGAAGCACAAAGTGTGTGCAACCCCCGCTCAGGGCGCGAATGCGGCGTTCGCATTCGAAACTGGCAAACTGGCGCTTGAGTTCGGTTACGTGGGGATGTCGGCCGTCTATCGGGAAAAGATTACGCGGTTTGATTGGGATATCTGCCCAATGCCGATGGGCCCCAAGGATCATTCGCTGTTCGTGAAAGGCAACCAACTCGTGATGTACCGAGAGTCGAAACAGCCCGAGGCTGCATGGCGATTCATGAAGTTCGTGACCGGACCCATCTCCGAAAGGATTCTTTACATCGAGGCCCGCCGACAATCTCCGACTCGGATCAAGCTTGCCACTTCTGATGACTTCCTCAATCCATCGGAGCGGCCCTTCAACATGGAGGCAGTGGCGATGACCGTCGCGAAGGGGAAGGCGTTGCCGATCGGGCCAAGATGGCCAGAGGTTATGCAGACGCTCTCCCCCGAGCTGGATAATCTCTTTGCCGGAAGGGAGCGCGATGCCGCAACGGCAATGCGCCGGGCTGCGACTGCGGTCAACAAAGTTCTTGCGGAGGATCCAGGCTTATAAAGTCCGCTTCTTTCAAGCGCTCGACGGCTGGGTTTCTCTTTACGCTACCGTGGCTCCTGGGTTTTTTGGCGTTTACCGCTGGGCCCATGCTCATTTCGCTCTATCTGAGTTTCACCAAATATGACCTCTCACGGGTGGAATGGATTGGCGGAACGAATTACCAGAGATTGCTTTTTCAAGACCCGCTGTTCTGGAAGTCATTGAAGGTCACGCTGATTTATGCACTGGTATCTGTACCGCTCGGTATCGCTGGTTCCCTTGCCCTGGCGATTTTATTGAATCAAAAAGTGCGCGGCCAACGGCTGTTCCGAACGCTGTTCTATCTCCCTTCACTCGTCCCGGCGGCTGCTTCTTCTCTGCTTTGGGCGTGGATATTCAACTCAGACTATGGGCTGCTGAATTGGGCTCTCGGGATGTTTGGGTTCTCAGGAGCGGAATGGCTCGCCGACGAGCGGTATGCGCTGAGCGCGTTCATTTTGATGTCTCTTTGGGGGATCGGCGGCGGGCGGATGGTGATCTTCCTTGCCGGATTACAAGGGATCTCTGAAAGCTACTATGAGGCGGCCAAGATCGACGGTGCATCCGCTTGGAGCCAGTTTCGATTTGTAACGGTTCCGCAGCTTTCCCCAGTGATCTTCTTCAACTTCATTCTAGGTTTTATCGGCGCATTCCAAGTCTTCACCACGGCCTACATGATGACGGGGGGAGGGCCGAACAACTCGACGTTGTTCTATTCCCTGAGCCTCTTCAGAAACGCATTTGAGTACTTCAAGCTTGGCAAGGCCAGCGCAATGGCTTGGCTACTCTTCCTGATCCTCCTTGCCATCACTGCGATCCAATTCTGGACATCGAAGCGATGGGTGCATTACGAGGCGGAGGCAAAGTGAACTACGGCAAAGTCGTCACATACACGCTGTTGGCGATTTTGGGTGCTCTATTCCTGATTCCCTTCCTGTGGACCGTTTCCACTGCACTGAAAGACAATCAGGATGTATTCCAGTTTCCGCCCCAGTGGATTCCAAATCCTCCCCTTTGGGAAAACTTTCCCAAAGCTTGGACAGCATTGCCATTCACGCAATGGGTCGGGAACACGTTCTTCATCACGCTGGTCACGACGCTGGCGACAGTGGTGACCGGCTCACTGGTCGCTTACGGGTTTGCAAGGTTTCAGTTCCGGGGGCGAAATGTGATGTTCTTCACGATGTTGGCAACCATGATGCTGCCCGGACAAGTGACGATGATCCCTGTGTTTATGATCTGGCGCGAACTCGGGGCAATCGATACCTTCTATCCGCTGATCATTCCCTCACTGTTTGGTGGCGGGGCCTTCAACATCTTCCTGATGCGTCAGTTTTTTCAGACGATTCCCCGGGAATTCGACGAGGCGGCGATGCTCGATGGAGCCGGATTTTTCCGCATCTGGTGGAAGATACTTCTCCCCTTGTCCGGCCCTGTCATCGCCACCGTCGCCGTACTAAGTTTTATTGCTCATTGGGACGAGTTCAATGGCCCGTTGATCTACTTGAATTCACCAGAAAAGTACACCGTTTCAATCGGATTGCGAATGTTCCAGGACAGCTATGCGTCGGAGACCAACCAGTTGATGGCCGCTTCACTGATTCACATTCTTCCGACGGTGGTCCTGTTCTTTTGTGCCCAACGCTATTTCATGAAAGGCATTCAGTTAAGCGGCTTGGGCGGCAAGTGATCAGCTGGCCCAAACTCCGCGCAGGTAGTCGATTCCGGGCGCGACCATCTCTCGCTCGTTGGCCAATGGCGGCTGATTGTTTGCCATGGGTACCCACTGCTCCAAGATGACCGATTGCAAGGCGATCAGCTTTGATTTCAGAAAGGCAAAATCGACTGCGCCCAGCCCCGCTTGAACTCCGAATACCCGAAATCCGAACATATGGAATTCTCGTTCAACGACAACATCTTTCGCATGCAGGCAAATGACCTGAGGCGCGAGATGATCCATCAAACACTCTGTGCCCTCGAGATTGGACAATGAGTTCGCCGTGTCAAGTGTGATGGCGGCGTCATGCCCGATCATGCCCACCATCTCGGCAAACTGCCGAGCGCGAAAATAATCTTGATTCTCGATCGCCAGGCGAGCGCCATTCTCACGGCATATCCGTGCCGGTTCCCGAAAGTCATCGGCAATCTCGGCTACGCTTTGCGTCGCGCAGGCGGGTCCGATCACAAAGCGAACGATGGGCGATCCGATGATGCGGGCGATTTCGGCCGCCTCGATCACTTGCTCGGGCCCGCCAATGTTGCCGATTTGGAGTTCGACTCCATGATCCTTGGCTCTTTGGGAAAGGGACTTCCAGTCAATCTGCTTAAGATCCAGGTTATCGCAGACTTGAAGGACGTTCGCTCGAACCCGAATCGTCTCATCAAGGAGTTCCTCGGCTGTCATGCCCCGCTGAATATTCCAGGCATATGCATAGCTGCCGATCCCGATCTTCATCACGCAAAGTCCATTATGGTGTTTCTTTTGGCTCTTGTCCCTGTATCCAAATTTGATAGGGCTCAAGCTCTATGTCGTTTTCAAAGTGAACGGAAGTTGCATAGGGTCTCAGGTTGATCAGAATCGTTGTGCCGTCCAACCGGAAGCCGAGACACCGGTAAGGCATATCACAGTCCAGCAACTCGATTTCAGAGTCGGCGCTGAGCAAGTCCAGGGCCTCTCTCATCGGGCCACGGAAATCGCCTTCTTCCATGAAGCAAACCGCGTCTGCTCCTGCCGATGCCAACACAACCATGCTCGCCAAGAACCAGGCTGGACCGATCGGATCATCCAATCGTGGGTCCCGACCGACGTTGGTGCGCCGCATGCGAACAGGGCCAACACAAACAAACCTGTCATTGGCAATCGCTCTGGCCGTTCGAACGGTCTCGGCTAATCCAAAAACGTTTTCCATGATGGAGCGTTCGTCGAACGCGTGAACTTGCGGTGTTGCCTGGTAGGCAACACCATCCCATTCATCCATATCTGGACGGTTTCTGTTCAGCTCGACAAACTGACCAGATACGGCGTACATCCGTCCCAAGCCCGCAGGAGTCCAGTCGAGTAAATCCTCGGGATCCAGCACAAACGCAAGTCCATCCACTGGCCGCTTCGAAACAACGCCGAGTCTTGGCAGGCGGCACACTTGTCCGGTTCGGTGAAGTTCTGCTCGGCAACCTGGTTGCCATGCGTCCGACGAACTGCCAGTGATCTGGACTTGATGGTGAATCTCTTCTCCGTCAGCAATCTCGTAAGGTTGTGGCCAAGCTTGGGGTCGACAGTAGGTTTTGTAGGAGGCATCGGTCCAATTGCGCTGATCCTCCATTTCAAAGGTCTCTCCATCAAATTGGATTCGAGCCACGGAATCGCCACGGCGATATTGGATGGATTGAATATTGAGAAACGGCTGGTCGGGTTGGATGAAATCGGGAAACGACCCTTCTTCAACAGTGCCGTCTGAGTGCCCGACTTCACATGGAGACGCGCGCAGCTCCATTGGATGCAGAACGCAGACGCCGGTGCGCCGCGTGGTCACGGCTTGATGTGAGCGGCCGATCCAGTCAACGGTTAACAACGCTCCGTCGCACTCCAATCGCCCTTCCCACGAGAAATCGAGGTCATTGAGCTCGATGTTCCACTGAGCCGAGAAGGAGCCCTCGCCCTGAGATACGTGACAATGCGTGACTCGCTGGGACAGGGTTTTCCAATTGGCATCTCGCACATTGGCATAGATGGCGCGCACCATCTCCTCACCACCCATTCGGATCCAGCGGATCCATCCGCTCCACCGCTCAAAGTCAAGGCTAAAGGAGCCTGCATTTAATCGTATTGGACGTTCCTGGCTCATCTCATCCGAGTATAACTGTGCGAATGGCGAGAGTGGTCTGTTTCGACGTCGGCGGTGTGCTGATCCGAATCACTCACTTCTGGCACGAAGCCGCAGGTCATGCCGGCATCGTCATCTCCGACCGCGTTCCGCCCGAGGCGAGCCTTTTGGACGCTCCACCATTCGATCCGTATCAGGGCGGAAGCATGGGCCGCGTCGAATACCTTGATAGCCTTAGCGAGTATCTGGGCATTACTCCCAGAGAGGCTGATCGGGTTCACCGCCATATCATGTTGGAGCCTCATGATGGCGTGGAGGAAATTGTCGCCGCCCTCAACGCAAGTGGCATCGTCACGGCCTGTCTTTCGAACACCAACGAACTCCACTGGGAAGACATGAACGAGTCAGGAAGATTTCCGGCCAATGAACACCTGAAGCTCAGGATCGCTTCTCATATCCTCGGTCTGCAAAAGCCGGATCCCGCAATCTTCGCAAAGTTCGAAGAACTGAGCGGCGCCACCGGGCAAGATATCGTTTTTTTCGATGACACATTGGTCAATCTTGAAACGGCCGCGCATCTCGGTTGGCGGGTGTTTGGCGTCGACCCTTCTATTCCAACCGCAGGGCAAATCCAAAACGCATTGGTTGAAATAGGACTCCTGTCGCCTGAATTTAGTCACGTTTTACCCTCCAGCTTTGCATCTGGCGAAAACTAGACTACATTTGTAAACGCAACCCCAGCGGTTGTGATTTGGGAAGATGTCACGGGGGATTCAGTTATCAAGGCAGGAAGAGCGTGTTTTGCGCCTTTCGAAGCAGGGTTACGCCGATAAACAGGTGGCCCAAGAGCTTGGCCTGAGTCCGGACACGGTCCGGACCTACTGGCAGCGAATCCGCCAAAAAGTGGGCGCAGGGTCTCGCGCGGAAATCATCGCTACCCTCAGTGATCGCTCGATTCAAGCCATTCAAAGCGAGAAGGATGAGCTCGAATCGGAAATCCATCAGCGAATTCTTGCGGAGAAGAAGCTTCGAGCAAGCGAGCAGCAATGGCGTCTGTTGGCCGATGCGATGCCCCAGATCGTGTTTGTAGCCGATGCCAGCGGTAAGGCCAGGTTTTTCAACCACCGCTTTTACGAGTACACCGGCTTGACCCCAGTTCGCGCGTTGCGAGGTGGATGGATGCGCCTTATCCATCGCGAAGATCTGGGTGGAGTCGGCGACGAATTGAGCATCCGATCACTCCAAGCCATGTCGGCCGAAATTGAAATTCGCATTCGCAAGCAAGATGGTACGTACCGATGGCATATTTGCCGATCTCTGCCGGTCCGAAACGAAGAGGGAGAAGTCGTCCAATGGATCGGCACCGCGACTGACGTTCATGATCAGGTCATGCTTCGGCATTCGGTAGAGAATCAGCGTTATCGTTTGGAGCAGGCCCAAGCGTTGACAAAGCTCGGCCATTATGAATACGACTACGAGACTCAAACAGGGCGCTGGTCAGAAAACCTGTTCGCGCTCTTTGAAATGGAGCCGCGACCCGGAGATTTCTCCGCTACCGAGTTCCTGGATCTCATTCATCCTCAAGACTCAGATCGTGTGATTGAAGCCGTTCGTCGATCGATCGACCAAAGGAGTCCATTCGATGAGACCTATCGCCTGTGTCTGGCTTCGGGACGCCAACGATGGGTGCGTTCAATCGCCCGAGTCATTGAATCGGCGTCAAGTCGGCTGACTCTCAACGGAACGATCCAGGACATTACCGAACTTCACGAGTACTCGACGGAATTGGCCAGTCGGCAAGCGGCTTTGCAAGCCGCAGAAAAAGCCGCCAAACTTGGAAGTTACGTTTGGCACATAGAGGACGGCTACGCGATTTGGTCCGACAATATGTACCGGCTCTTCGGACGGGAAATCGGCTCGGGCCCGCCAACGGACGAGGACTTTTTGGCTTCGATACTCCCCGCGCATCGCGATGAATTCGTTGCTCGGATGACTCGGTCGATTGAATTGGGCGAGCCCTTTGAATGCGAATATTTGCTGCACCTGCCTGAAGGCAAGCGGTGGATTCACGCCATTGGTAAGCCGCTGCGGGTAAATGGTCGGACGGTCAGCCTGACGGGTACGTGTCAGGACGTGTCTGAGGCGATTGAGAAGCGGGAGGAGTTAAAGCGCCGCACCGCCCAAATGGAATTCGCCGAAGTGGCCACATCAACCGGTTCTTTTTATGTCGATTACTCGGACGAAAGCGTGGAGTGGTCTCGCAACCTATTCTCACTTGTCGGACAAGAATTCAACGAGGGGGGGCTTCTTGCGAGAGACCTTAGCTCCAAGATTGACGTGGAAGATCGGGATCGCTTCATGAAAGCCATCCAACAGTTGCGGTCAGGCGAATCGGACTTGGATGAAGTGGTTCGGTTTCCGTTAGATGATGGCGAGAGGATCATGCACATCCGAGCCTATCGTTCATTTCAAGATGATAA
>CAMLEL010000058.1 GCA_946478935.1 uncultured Armatimonadota bacterium | reverse complement strand
GTGGTGGTTTTGTTCATGATGGCTGGGGAATCACCCTCGGGCGTGGCCTCCAAGTTCCTCACTTCACTGGCCAAGGGCGACCTGAAAACGGTGTCTGAACTGAGCTACATGGAAGGGCTTTCTCAGGAGCAGATCCGCCAGAAGTGGGATGAGACTTACTCAGTTACCAAGCATTGGCTGTTTGCCTTCGCCATCGCCGATTCAAGTGAGCAAGACGAGCGTAACGCCACTGTGCGGCTGAAGTGGGTGAAAAGCGCAATGAACCCATCGGCATACGAGGAAAAGTACGAACTGCCATTGATCAAAGTAGACGGCAAGTGGAAAGTCGACGTTCGAGGCATGAGCCGCGAGATGTATCCGTCGCTTCCCCGCTGAAAGGCATGCGCAAAAAGGCCGCCGAAACGAGGCTGTATCGCCAGGAATTGAACGATCGGATTCTCAATGAAGGATCCAAAGCCTTCAACCGCTTCTTTGCGCTCGACACAACCGCCTATGAAGATGGCGCTGTTCCCGTCAAATACAAAGAGTTGATGGGTTTGGTGGGCAGCATGGTACTCCGCTGCAATGACTGTATCTTTTACCACCTGGACCGATGCGTTTCCGAAGGCTGCACTCGCGAAGAGATCGTCGAGTCGATGAATATCGGCTTGGTTATTGGCGGTTCGATCGTAATCCCGCACCTGCGCTACGCATTCGAAGTCCTGGAAGAGCTTATGGCCGAAGGCACAGCGTGATCCGCATTACCTGCATCATCAAGCCTCATCGGTTGGAGGCGGTCAAGTCTGCAATCGCTGGCTTGGGCATTTCCGGAATGTCCGTCAGCGAAGTGCGCGGGACCGGCAATAGCGAGGAAAGAGCCTCGTGGTTCGGCGGGGAGCAGCAGGTCATTGCGCTTCCCATACGATCAAAGCTGGTCATCGTTGCTCCCGACGAACTACAGGAAGAAATCATTGAAGCGGCCGTGGCAGCAGCTCGGTCTGGGGAGAGCGGCGATGGGAAGATTTTTGTCGAACCTGTCGCAAATGCGATCCGAATTCGCACGGAAGAGAGGGGTTCGGAGGCAATTTAGACGTAGGACGAATGGTTTGCCCGCGATATCCGTCATACTTTGCGGGACAAGGGACCCTAGAATCATGACAGCTTCAATTATCGCAATGGCGGTGCTGGGCCTCTCACAGGCAGGCGCTCCCGTATTAAATGTCGACGTAAAGGACAAGGAAACTATAACCGGTGAACGGAAGTTCCGAGTTCTCGTTCAGTCAAGCTCGCCAATCACCCAAGTTGAGTTTTACGTCGGATCCGATCTTCGAGACAGCGACTCCAGCACTCCTTACGAGTTCAAGGTGGATTCGTTGGAGATGGAAGACGGCGACCTGAAAGTCACGTTCGCTGCTTATACTTCTGACGGAAAGTCGGCCAAGAAGTCCTTCGATCTAAAGATCGATAATGGAGTCTCTAAGGGCGCCGATTTTCACGTGCAGCAAGGTGAAGAGCTGCTCCGGACAAGCAAGTGGGACGATGCCATTACTTCGGGCCGGATCGCTCTGAAGGCACAGAAGGGTCACAACCCCGCCCGAATGGTCTTGGCCCGAGCCTATATGGGCAAGGGTGTTCTCGATCGCGCACAAAAGTACGCCGAGGACATCGTTGCGGACGACCCAAAGAATCTCAAGGGCCTTGAATTGGTGGCCGCGATCAAGCTGCAGCAGGCATTTGCGACCATCAACCGAGGTGGAAGCACAGCAGACACCCAGAAGGCAATCGCCGAAGCCATGAAAGGTGCGGCGGAAGCCCGCCGGAAGAGCCTTGATCTCCAAGTGGACGGCTTTGGAGCGGTCACCGACGCCAATCGCCAGCAGTATGCCGATCTCGCCATCCTGGCGGGCCGCTATTCGCTGGTTGCACCTGCTCTCGCGACACCGTTCGCGACGGATATCTCCAATACAGGATTTGGAAACCGACTCGCTTTTGCTGCGATCAAGGTGGGTCGGTTCGCCGAAGCTCGATCTGCGCTAAAAGATCTAAGCAAGCGCAACGCGATGGATGGGTACTCCTATGCCCTGCTAGCCGTCATCGAAACGGAAGCCGGTAACCGCCAATTGGCAGAAGATGCGATGAAGGAAGCCGTGCTCTCGGACTCCGAGAATCTTGGCGTACGCACAGCTCAAGCCTATATCGCCTTGAAGAATCTGAATAATGCGGTCGTCGGTCAGCTTGCCAGCAACCTGGCTCGTGATGAAGGCCAGCGCACGGAAGTCAACTACTATCTGAGCGCGCTTACAAATCGGCTGAAAGAGTTCGAGCGAAGCCGACGTTACTACGAGCGTGCGGTGCTTGCAGAGCCCGCCAACGCCGATATGTATGTCGAGCGGGGTAATGAATCTGTGAAAGTGGCTCTTCAGAGCGGCTTGGAGAAAAAGGATGCCGACTTGCAGATTTCAGGGGCCAAGATTCTCTATGAAACTGCTCTGGCGGCTCAGCCGAGTTCATTCCAAGCGTTGACGGGCCTGTCGATTCTTTCTCTGCTGCAAGGCAATGTGAAAGACGCGGTGAAATTCGGAGATGCTGCCGTAGCCGCGAACGCCAACTATGCTGCCTCCTACTATGCCCTGTCCGCGGCCAATTCCATTTTGGCAAAGCAATATGCAGCCCGCGAGGATCAGCTGAACGAAGAAATTGCCAAGGGATCGGGCAACACTGCCGATCTCCGCAACCAGCTTCGAGAAGTGATTGCGGCCAAGTCGAAGGCTGTGGCCGATAGTCAGCGAGCAAATCTGAAAGCGGGTTCGCTCGACAAGCCAAACCTTGAGGGACGAGAAGTGCCAGACGCTCGCGCCGCGTTCCGATACTTCGAAACAGGCGGCCGAACGCTTGTCATGACCGCTCCTGGCTAGAAGTGATCAGTGGGTGGCTGAAAAGCCACCCACGGCCACTCTTATGACCGTGTAAGCAGTTTCAATAGAATGGCCCCGATCACGCCTCCGCTCAGCGCGGACGCTGCGGCAACTGCCCACATTTTTGCCCGAAAGGACATCGGAAGGGTTTGAATGTCCCGCGGCAGCCGAATCTTCTCAAGCGCCACCGTCTCGGTGTCACCCCACGCACTGGCTGTCACCTGCCTTTTTTCGCGATTGAACTTGACCAATTGCCCTTCCCACCACATGCCCGATCCTTTGGAATAGTAAGAGATTTTTTGGCCGGGTGTAAGTGAAAAGAGGCGCAAGTCGCCGGCATCGATGTGATGCTCGGTGCCAGTGAGAAACTCCACTTTGGCGCTTCTGCCCTCTAGCTCAGTTAAGAGCGCGATGTAGTAGAAGCCGTCGGCTGATTTGGCGAAGACGTACTCGCCGGTTTTGAATTTCTCGATTGGGAAACTCAATCGCTCGCGGAGCGCCTGCATGGTGGCATCACGATCGATCCCGGCTTCTTCCGCGGCGCGCACATACTGCTCCAAATCTGGGTGAGGATTTAGCATCAGCTGCGTCTGATCTTGGATTTCTTGCGCCCGACGCACCACATCGCCAATCGAGGCTTCGTCGATGGGTGGGATCTTGTCGGAAGGAATGCTCACGAACTTAGTTTAATGTCAACTTTCGCAGGATGGTTACTTAAACGGCGTTTGGCCCTGTGTCGCTGCTGTCGCAATCGTTCGCCTGGTGTGCGAAGGTTGGGCGCCAGACGTTCATTGGGGGCCCGATGACGAGCCGCCTGATCGCAAGAATCCGAACACGAGAGCCCATTCGCGGCTTCACATGCCTCACAAAGGAAGTAGAGCCGATTGCAGTCTGCGTTCGAACAATTGACGTACCGGGCGGTCGCACAGGTGCACTTCTCACAGCAGCTGATCGGAGCGCCGACCGGAATCGATAGGCGATCATCGAACATAAAGCAGTCTCCATCGAATCCAACCCCGTTGGTTTGGGGATCCTTCACATAGGAAAAGATGCCGCCATGCAGTTGGGACACATTTTTAAAGCCTTCCGCCACCATCCAGGCGGTCAGTTTTTCGCACCGAATGCCACCTGTGCAATAAGTCAAAATCGGCCGATCCATCGCATCCCCGAATCGATCTCTGAGCCATTGGGGAAATTCGCGAAAAGACTCCACGGGTGGCCGAATCGCACCTTGGAATCGGCCCATCTCAAATTCATAGTCGTTCCTAATGTCCAAGATAATCGCTTCAGGATCGGCCATACGGCGTCGGAATTCTGCGGGTTCCAGGCGCTCACCGGTTTTTCCAAGCGGATCCGTCGGCAAGCCCAGGGTGACAATCTCTGGCCTAACTTTCACAGACAGCTTTTTGAACGCGTGCCGATCGTGAGAATCAATCTTGAATTCAGTCGAGCCAAACAGGGGGTGACTCGCCATGCGTGCCATGTACTCAGCGGTTTGGTGCTCCAAGCCGGATAAGGTGCCGTTTATACCCTCATTGGCCAGGATTAACCGACCTTTCAAGCCAAGTTCTTCGCACCATGCCCGCTGTGTCGCAGCTTCAACGTGCGGTTCTTCAACTGAGGCGAAACAGTAATAGAGCAGGACGGAGTAACTCATCGCGCCTTACCTCGGACCCGCGCAAGCCACTTTCGTGCCCGAATGGCGATCGGATCGCCCAGCCCCGACGCAGCCAAGATCTCATCCGAGCGTTTCTTGCCCACCCTAAGGTCGCGCTCTTTCATTTCCCGATACTCGAGAGAATCTTCATATTCCACCATATCCACGTCGACACCGCTCAGAAAGGCCATTTCCCACCCTAATTTGGTTACTCTTCTTCCGCGCCAGGCATCTTCCCAAAGCTGATACTTCAGGCCCTCCGTCGGAATTTTTCCGACCCCCCTCGCCACTTCCGGTCGATAGGCAATGAATCCTCCATTAAGATGATGCGGCGATTGCACCCGACGAAATGTCACGCCCGAAGCGGTTTCGGGAGCGTCCAGGAATCGTTCACCCACCAGTTCTCGCCGGTCGGGCGCGTCTCCCATCCAGAGTCCAAATGCGCCGTACTCCGGAAGCGCCCCCATCGCCTTGCAGACAAGCTGTTGCCAACCCTTCGCGGGAACGATATCGTCATCCATCGTCACGTAAATGTCCGCGTCAGTCTTGGCCAGTACGTGATCGAATGCATCGTTTAGCGCCTGCGCCTTTCCGGAGTGCCCATCCAGTAGTCGGAAGTCTGTTTCGTGGTCAAAACTGGACTGAATTCGCGCAATCGTTTCCGAGAATCCCGGCAGGGATTCACGAATCGTAGCGATCACAACGGTGAATTTGGGCATCCCGATTCCTATATGATGGCGCGTTCTACAATGAAAGGGTGATCCTGGTCATCGACAACTTTGACTCCTTTACATACAACCTCGTCCAATACCTGGGCCAGTGCGGAGCCAACGTCGAAGTCCGACGCAACGACGAGATCACGGTTGGCGAAATTCAGCGCATGGATCCCGCAGGGATCATGCTTTCTCCCGGTCCCTGCACACCGAAAGAATCGGGAGTCTGTCTCGACATTCTGCGGTGGGCGCTGGAAACTCCTGGATTCAAAACACCGCTCTTCGGCGTGTGCTTGGGCCATCAGGCTATTGGTGAGGTCGCCGGGGGAACGATTCGCCAGGCGCCAAACATCATGCATGGCAAGGCCTCCATGGTTGAACACGATGGAATGGGAGTCTTTGAGGGGATGCCGAACCCCTTCCGGGCCATTCGGTATCACAGCCTTGTCATCACCCGTGACTCAATCCCCGCAGGATTTAGCGTGACGGCGACCGCTGCCGACGATGGCGAAGTCATGGGAATCCGCCACGAATCATTGCCGATCGAGGGCGTCCAGTTCCATCCCGAGTCAGTGTTGACTGAAGAGGGATTCCGGATCGTTGAGAACTTTTTCCGAACGGTGGTAGCTACCGAGAAAGCGGCATTGTGATCTTCTGGTCTATATTTGACAAACTTGGTGAATCCGGTCTATGATAGTTGTCCGAGGAACTGGCGGGTTCGCTGCTTCATCGCCCGCCGCACCCTCGTTCGGGCCTAGTCATTCATCGTTTTGGCTTTGTCAACATCCAGGTCTGCTGGGATCCGAACGAAGAACGTCGAACCCTTTCCAACCTCTGATTCAGCCCAGATCGTGCCAAGGTGAACTTTCTCCACGAGGTGCTTGACCAAAAACAAACCGAGGCCAGTTCCGTAGATTTTTCGATTGTCCTCGTTATTGACGCGATGGAACTTCTCGAAAACCCGGGCCAAGTGGTCCTTGGGAATTCCCAAGCCGTGGTCTTCCACTCCAAGCAGGATTTCGCCATTCTCCCGTCTGGCATGGACCACCACTTCGCCACCCGCGGGCGAGTACTTGATCGCATTGTTCAGCAGGTTCGTCAGAATCTGATCCAACTTGTCCTGATCGCCGATAATCTCTTCGGGCAATTCCGTGTGGACTTTGAGCGAAACCGTGTGCTTGTTTGACGCCTGCTGCTGAACCATGACGGCTTTCTCGAGCAGTGGCTGAAGTTCAAACTTGGTGTAATGAGGCTTGAGGGATTCTCCAGCTTCAATTCGGCTCGTATTCAAGAGGTCGTCGATGAGGCGACGCAGTCGGTCGCACTCTGCCACCACGATCCCTAAAAACTCCTTCTGCTCGTCCTTGCCGTAAATGTCGTCATCGACGCCTTCCAACAGGGTGCTGCTAAAGCCTTTGATCGCGGTCAACGGTGTGCGAAGTTCATGGGAAGCCATCGCGACAAAGCTCGACTTCATCTTGTCGATATTCTTCATCTCCGTGATGTCATTGAAGATCGCAACGATGCCCAGATCCCTCCCTTCTTCGTTTCGAACCTGTGCCGACTGGACCTCGTAAACCCGATCTGTATTCCGGATCGTCACATGAATCTCAGTCTTGGGAATTTCTTCACCACGCTGGTTGGCCAACACGATCTTCTCGATCGACTCGTTGTTGATCACGTCACGGTAGTTCTTGCCAATCGCGTCGGCGTCCGCCTCAAAGATTTCGCGGGCGGAAGCGTTCATCTGACTCAATCGACCTTCGGGCGAAACGAGAATGAGTCCTGCCGCAAGCGATTCAAACGTTTGGAGTAGTTCCTCACGCTCTTCGACCACTTCGCGATACATCTGAAGGTTGGCGATAATTGAGCCAACGTTGCGGGCCATGCGCTCGAGGAGCCGCACGTCCTCTTCATTGAAGTCCTCGCCATGCCGCTTGTTGAAGGCATGAAGAACGCCGATCGTCGTGCGATCGATTACGCGATTCTCTTCGTCCCGCTTCTCGATGACCAGCGGCACGGTAATGCCGTTTTGAACATGCAGGAGCCCGAATGGGTCTTCGTTTGTGCGTGGATCGACGCTCGTGTCGTGGAAAATAGCCGGTTCACCTTCGCGGAAAACCTTTCCTGAGATGCCGTGGGTCGCGCGAATTCGGAAAATCTTTAGATGCTCGTCGTCCAGACCGTATGCCGGGGGAATGCCGATCAACTCACCCTTCTCACGATCGTAAAACATGATCGCGATCTTCTCCGCTTGGAGGATCATCGCGATGCGCTGGACCAGGCGACGAAGAGTGACGTCCGCCTCGTTTATCGGCGCGACTTCAAGCGAAGACTCCATCGCTGGCCGGGTGGATTTGCCATCATCAGAAATCGCGGAACCTACTGATTCGTCGCTCTTTCTGCGTTGTCTTTCTTCCTCGAGCTGCCGCTTCGTGTCTTCCAACTGCTTACGCAGGTCATCTATGTTCAGCAACTCGTCCTGTCCATCCATCTTGTTTCCCGGAACTCCCAACGACACCTTGTGAATCTACCTCCGATGGCCCCTTCCCTGCACGGCGATTGGGCGCAAAGAAGCCGACTCTCATCACCGCTACGAGCGATATAATTGGAGTGGGATGTCCGGCAAACTTGAAGAGCTCCCGCTGTTTCCATTACATACAGTCCTTTTCCCATACGCTCAACTGCAGCTACATGTGTTTGAGGACCGTTACCGTGAGATGGTTCAACGATGCCTCGAATTCGATAGGCCCTTTGGGATTGTCTTGATTCGGGAAGGAAGCGAAGTGGGCGGTCAAGCCGCACCATACATGGTTGGCACTGCGGTTAGAATTCTAAAGACGATTCCGTACAGCGACGGCCGAATGGATATCCATGTGGAAGGCGAGCGGCGATTCCGCATCCGTGAACTGGACGAAGAAACGGAGCCCTACTTGGTTGGGCGAGTCGAACCCGTGATTGAACTCGAAGTCGATGAAAGCGACGAGAATATGGAGCTTTTTGGCGAGGCAAAGATGCAGTTCGAGCAGTTGATCCAGAAGATTTTCGCACGGCAGGAATTCAACGTGTCCGTCAAGCTTCCGACTGATCCCGTGGTTCTTTCCTTCACCATCGCCAACATGCTGCACATGGAGAACTTGGCCAAGCAGCGATTGCTGGAAACCACAGACACCGTTGAGCGGGTGGCAACATTGATGCCCATTCTGCAGATGCAAAGCCAAGAAAATCAGGAGCCTGGATACTTCCGAATCAGCAGTGAAGATTTGCGCGAATGGATCACCCCGAACTGATGTCCAGCTTGCTCTGGGGCATCGATTTGGGTGGAACCAAGATTGAGGCGGCAGTCCTCCAAGGCGACACTGCAGTGCATCGGCAGCGGATCGCAACCGAAGCATCCGAGGGCTATGAGCATATCCTCAACCGAATTCAACTTCTTATCCAAGAGGTCGCCGATCGTGTGGGTGAGGCACCAACTCAAATTGGCATGGGAACACCGGGCACATTGGACCCGGCCACGGGCCAAATGCGAGGCTGCAATACCACCGCGCTAAATGGGCGATCACTGCTCGTGGATCTGGAGTCCAAGTTGGAGATTCCGGTCAAGATCGCGAACGATGCAAATTGCTTTGCGCTTGCCGAAGCCCTGTTGGGCGCGGGCAAGGGATACAGAACCGTATTTGGCGTGATTATGGGCACGGGTGTTGGCGGTGGCATCGTGGTCGATGGCAAGCCGCTTCATGGCCTACAGGGAATCGCCGGGGAATGGGGTCACAATGAACTGGGCAGGAGCGGCGAACCCTGTTATTGCGGGCGGAAGGGCTGCGTGGAAACCTACTTGTCCGGACCTGGACTTGAGCGAACGTACCTCGAGTTTTCCGGGGTCCGACGACCGCTTCCGGAAATAGTGGAGAGATTCCGCAGTAGTTCCGACGATGCGGCGAGGCACACCATGGAGCACCTGTTCCTGATGTTTGGCCGAGCGATCGCCACTGTCGTCAACATTCTTGACCCGGACGCGATCATCCTTGGTGGAGGGGTTGGGAACATTACCGAATTGTTGACCGAGGGGGCCAAAGCGGCCAAGCGCCACATTTTCAACCCTGAGCCACAAATTCGACTGCTGGCTCCAGAGCTTGGAGACAGCGCCGGAGTATATGGCGCTGCCCTCCTT
>CAMLEL010000057.1 GCA_946478935.1 uncultured Armatimonadota bacterium | reverse complement strand
ATCTGTGGACCGAGTACATCGCCAGTCCTCAACACGCGGAATACATGGTCTTCCCGCGGGCCTGCGCGATGTCGGAAGTGGCGTGGAGCGAAGTCGCCAACAAGGACTTTGCGCGCTTTGAAGCCGGGTTGCCGAAGCACCTGGATCGACTTTCAAACTTTGGCGTCAACTACCGAAAGCTGGATGCGCCCATGCCAGAGCCAGTCGGCCGTTGGAAGTCTGGAGAAACCACGGAGTCGTTTGTGCCGCGCACTTGGGATGTCACCAAGGCAGTGACAGCGGCGGGCAACTTCACGGCAATCTTTCAGTACACGGGCGGCGCGCACCGGCTGGATATCGAATGGGCAGAACTCCTGGAGGACGGAGTTTCGATAGCCAAGGACGATCACAAGGGACAGGCCGGGGCCCAAAACCGGGCGAACGTATACACGTTCAACATCCTGACTCTGAAACCCAACGCCAAGTACGAGTTGCGCGCCAACATTCGAAGTGATGCGGGTACCGATTCAAACGGCGAGGTGCTCTTCTTCCCCGCTCGCCGCCGATCATTTTAGGCCATGATTCTCGCCGCCCTTCTCACGATTGCCATGGCGCCGCAAGATCTCATGCTCTGGTATCGGCAACCGGCGCAGGGCTGGACATCGGCATTGCCGGTTGGCAATGGCCGAATTGGAGCGATGTCGTTTGGCGGGGTGGAGGAAGAGCGGATACTCCTGAACGAAGACACGATTTGGGCGGGGCCGCCGCATCCCGTCCAACCGGCGGACTCAGCGAAGTACATTGCTGAAGCGCGGAAGCTTCTGTTCGAGGGCAAGAACGCAGAGGCTCAAGACTTGCTCCAAAAGAATGTGATGGCAGAGCATGAGGGTCGGCGGAGCTACCAGCCATTCGGATACTTGGATATTCGAATGGGTTCGAACAATGATCGTGAGCGCTCCCTTTCTCTTAAATCGTGGCGACGCTTCGACGGAGCGTTGACCCCGGAGATGTCTCTGCCGGACTTCGACGACTCGCTTTGGGTATCTGAGAACCTCGAGGTTGCCCACAAAGGGTCTCTCATTTTTAGAACGACCTTCGATGCCGCACATCCTAATAGCTTCAACTTGCTCCAACTTTCGCCAATCGACGACGAAGCGCAAATCTATCTTAATGGCAAGCTCATCGGTGAAACCAAGGACTGGAGCAAACCGCATACCTTACGATTTGATCAGCCATTGAGAGTTGGCAGAAATGTCTTGGTCGCGGTTGTGCGGAACAACGGCGGGGCCGGACACATGGCCAAGTCGGTGGTCTTAGATTCGCAACGGGTTCCCGCCGACTATCGACACGAACTCGATCTAGATTCTGCAGTTGCCACGACTTCGTATACTCAAAACGGCGTACGCTATCGACGGGAAGTCTTCGTTTCGCCAGTAGACCAGGTTGCCGTTGTTCGAATTGAAGCGAGTCGAAAGGGCTCCCTCGCCTTCATCGCGAGTTTGAACCGCGAGTTTGGTGCAGATGTGCGGGTCCGCAAGGGACATCTCGAATTGGTAGGACGTGCTGGATATCCCTCCAGTGGAACCAACCAAACGGTCAATGAAAACCTAGGCACAAGGTTCCATGGCATCGCTACGATTGTCTCTGACGGTATTCAAGGTGAGACGGATTTGCGGGTCACCGGTGCAACTACAGCTACCATCCTAATAGCGATTGCAACAGACTACAACCGATCTGATCCTGCGAAACCACTGCCCGGCAATCTTCGCAACGCCGCCCAATCGACTTTGGATCGTGTCAAGTTAAAGCCATATGCGAAGCTGAAGGCCGACGCAGTCGCGGCTCACCGAACGTTATTCCGAAGGGTGAGTTTGGATCTCGGCGATAACGTCGACGAACCAACCGACGCACGGTTGAACAAAGTCAAATCCGGAGCGACCGACCCCGCACTCGAGGAGTTGTACTTCCAGTTTGGGAGATACCTTCTTATCACCAGTTCTCGACCAGGAGACATGCCCGCCAACCTACAGGGAGTCTGGAATCCCCACATGGCGGCACCTTGGAACGCAGATTATCACACCAACATCAACCTCCAAATGAACTACTGGATCGCCGAGGTGGGCAACCTCTCTGAGTGCCATACACCCTTGTTCGATCTGA
This sequence comes from uncultured Armatimonadota bacterium, assembly GCA_946478935.1. Next base: position 7,322 of record CAMLEL010000057.1, on the reverse strand, counting down.
TGGAGAATATGCGCCCATCGATGAGGCGTCTGGCGACGACCTTGGGCTCCCAAGGGGTGGCGCTCGGACATACCACCGACAACAACTACTATGCCGCGCTCTCCGGAAACACGGTCTGGGGGCTTTGGCCGCACGGCGCAGGCTGGACGAGCAGCCACTTTATGGAGCATTTCCGCTTTACTGGCGATCGGAAGTTTCTTCGTGAGCGGGCGCATCCATTTTTGAAGGAGTGCGCGGCGTTTTATTTGGGATGGTTGGTTGTGGACCCGGCTTCCGGGAAATGGGTAAGCGGCCCCTCCACATCCCCGGAAAACACTTATCGTCATCAGGGTCGGAACCTAAACGTGTCAATGGGAAATGCCATGGATCAGGAAATCGTCTGGGAGGTGTTCGACAACTTCCTATCCGCCTCTCGCGAACTCAATATCGAGGACGAGTTCGTTGCCAAAGTCCGCTTGGTGCAGGCTAACCTTTTGATGCCCAATATCGGGTCCGATGGTCGATTGATCGAATGGTCCAAGCAGTACGATGAGGCCGAGCCGGGGCACCGGCACCTGTCTCACCTCTATGGAGTTCACCCATCCCACCAGTTCACGCACTCGACGTCCCCAACCATGATGTCTGCGGCCCGAAAATCGATGGAATACCGACTCAGCCACGGCGGCGGACATACCGGGTGGTCACGCGCTTGGATCATCAACTTTTACGCTCGGTTTCTGGATGCTGAAAAAGCTCATGAGAACGTGCGACTGCTGCTGGCCAAGTCAACTTTGCCAAACCTATGGGACGACCATCCGCCTTTTCAGATTGACGGAAATTTCGGAGGCGCGGCGGGAATGGCGGAGATGCTGATCCAATCGCACGAAGGGGTCGTGCGCTTACTGCCGGCCCTACCAAAGGCTTGGCCAACTGGTTCGTTCAATGGGTTGGTGGCGCGTGGAGGTTTTGAATTTCAGGCGACGTGGAAAGATGGGGAGATTAAGTCGGCGTCAGTCCTATCCAAGCTTGGCGGGAAACTGAGACTCAAGGTCGATGCCCAAGAAGCCAAGATTATCCAAGGCAGTCGGGTCGAGCGGATTGCGCCGGAAGGCGGTACGTTTGTTATCGACACGCAAAAGGGCAAGCGTTACCAGTTGGATTTCAGGCAGGAGTAGCTGAGCGTTGCGACAAGCTTGCCGCACCTACATGGGAATCGCTCATGAGCCGACAATTTGGAAGAGGTAGGTTGAGAGGCGATCTATCCGTCTGAACCGTCCTTTTGCTATACTCACCGAGGCTCTAATGTTCTCCCTCGACCGCGCTCGCGCCATTGCCGAACAATTCCATATCGAGCACCCCTTTGAGATTGAGTTCTTCGAGGGCCGGGGCAATATCAATCTAGATACACTCCTCGTCTCTGCCGGTCCGGAGAAGCGCCCTTACCTTCTCCAGCGAGTCAATCCCGATGTATTCCCTCTTTCGGATCGCGTGATGACTGGGATGATCGCGAGCATCGAAGCCCAAAAGCAGGCGATCCACCAAGGGTTGGCGGCAGAAACCGGTTGGCAGGTGCCCGAGCTGGTGCCGACAAAGGAAGCCGTTCTTTTCCATGAGGAAGAAGGCATCTGGAGGATGATGCTCTACATCGAGGGGACGGTCAGCTATAAGTCTTTGGGCGAGCTACCTGAGCACCGACAAGCGGAAACGGCCTACGAAGTTGGGCGTGGCCTGGCAATTTATCACGACTTGACTTCTACTGTCGATGCCAATGAAGTACCAACGGCGCTGCCTGGTTACCGCAACACCAAGATCTATTTCGACCAGTTGGACGCGGCCTTGGCGGGTTGTCGATCCTTCGAATCTGTTGCCGACAGATTGCCCAAGGAAGATGAGGTCCGGCGGGCTACGGAGCGGCATTTCCTTTGCGATTGCGCTGAAGAAGAGCGAATTCGACGGGTTTGCGATCCAGAGTTGGCGCCTTTCATCCAGATTTGCATGGAGAACCGAGATCGGGCGCTTTCCCTTGCTGAGGCTCAGATGTCTGGGAAGATCAGGACGACAGCCATCCACGGCGACACCAAGATCGAGAACTTCCTTTTCGACGCCCTCACGGGCAAGGTCATGTCGTTGGTCGATCTCGATACGATCATGCCTCTGACATGGCTGGCAGATTGGGGAGATATGGTTCGATCCCTGGCCAATGTTGCGGGCGAAAAAGAGCGCGATCTTTCCAGGGTCCAAGTCGACCGGGAGGTGTACCGAGCTGTTACCGAGGGATTCCTCAGCACGGCCTCGACGGCAACCGAAGAAGAAATCGCCCTGATGCCTCGGGCAGTCCAAGTCATCTCGCTGGAATTGGGCGTTCGGTTCCTCTCCGATTATCTCCGGGGCGATACGTACTTCAAACTAGGACCGAACGATCCGGCGGATCTAAACAAGGTTCGCGCGATGGTGCAGATTCGCCTTTTCGAGAAGCTTGTGGAACATGAAGCGGAAGCAGAAGCAATCCTCAGCGAATACGCGAACCGTGTTCCCCTCATCTAAGTCTTCCGATCTTTCAAACCATTCCTACCTCGAAACCGTCCGTTTATTCGAGGTGATGGATGGGTGACGCAGCAGAAATGGTCGGCGGTTTGATGATCGCCGTGGCCTCAGGCGTGGTGCTGGGCATCGCGGTCCTGTTGATTGTTTACAAGATGATCGACGGAGATATCCCCGCTGCGATGGGACTCGGGTCGGTGGTAGGCATCATGGGTGTGCTGGTGCTCACGGTTAGGCCGCCGCATCCCGCCATTCCGGCTGTCGTCCTGGTCGTCGCCCTGACGCTGATGGCGTTCTTCCCCTTTATGTTGAATCAGTTAGATCGAGCGGATCTGAACAGTTTCGACGTGGCCCGTCTTGAGCGAGCCTATCAGTCCCTTGCCGAACGTCCGGATAACTTCGCAAGTAAGCTGGAAGTGGCCAAGGCGCTGCACTCCCAAGGAATGGTCCACCAAGCCATTGCGATCGCAACCGCCACGCTGGATGCAATTCCGAATCAGAAGGACAATGTGACCAACCGGTCGCTTCGGGACCAATTCAGGGATGAAGACTACAAGGTCAAACAATGGATGCGGCAGGCGGGCACCGTACCACTCTATGCTGACCACCTGCGCTGCCGGGCCTGCAACCACGATAACCCGCTTACGGCAATCGTGTGCGAAAAGTGCGGAAACTCTCACCTCTTGGATGCGGCCAAGCGTGGTGACAACAAGTCGAAGGTGATCGGGAAACTCGTTCTCAGCTGGGGCCTGTTAGCCTTATTTATTGTCGGCTCTGCTGCCGCCGGACTTGCCCTGCCTGGGATCGGCGGATTTTTGATTATCGTCGTGTTGCTTGCTGCGATCGGCGGACTCTTCGCCTGGATGTTTCGACGGCCGGGAATGGCCTAGCTTGCAGGATCGAATTGGGTTGCCATGTAGTTCAGCAACGTCTTTTTGTCGGGCGTGCGCTGTTCGGATTCCATCTGCAAGGCAACCGTGAACGCGATGACGATCGCGATGATGATCAACCAACCACCCCGGTTCGATTCCAACGAATCTTGATCGTCCTCCTGGACCGCGGGCAATCCTGTTCGAGATGCCGTTAAAGATTTGAACTCCTTTCTGATCTTTGCCATGATCCAACCAACTTATTTACAGACTTACTTTTAATATGGGCCCGGGGGACCGAGGTGTCCCACCCACGGACGATAGACCCACGGTCTGACTTTGGTTGGTGTGACTGAGCGCACTTGGCAATCTCGATGGTTCGTCCTATGCTATAGCTGGAGCGAAACAATGTTTGACGATAGCCGTGGACGCCTTGCTCGGAGCCTTCAGGAAGCTGAAGACTACATCCTTGATTTCATTGTCGAAAACTTGGCTCAAAGGGAGCGCCGAATAGTCGAGAAATCTTACGACTTCGACCTGTACCTTCCCTGGCTGATGGAGATCGTCGAATATCAGCGACCCAAGTCAACGGATCGTGGTCCAGAAATCGTCGAGTTGGAGGGACTTTACATGGACGCTGCGTGGTCATTGTGCAACAAGGGCTATCTCCGTCCGGGCCCACGCCGAACCAATAGCGAGAACCCCAAGGATGGCTATGGAAAGGGTTATTCCCTGACTCTGATGGGCCGGACTATGTTAAGGGAACGAATCTGGCTTATGGAAACTGCTTCGGCCGAGGCAAGTTGATCTCCGTTTAAGCTAGGCTTAAAGAATGAGCCTGTCACGCCGTTCCTTTTTGGGCGCCGGTATTGCCGGGGTTGGCGCCGCTGCATTGGGCAGCTCCAACTTGGAGTTGATTCAATCCAAGGGCCGCCTGCCGAAGAACATCATTTTTTGCGTTTCCGATGGGCTTTCGCTGCAGACCCTCAGCATGGTGAACTACTTCCGCCAGATCATGGAAGGCAAAGCATCCTACTGGCAGACGCTCATGACCGAGGAGTACGCTGTCAGCGGGCTCCAAGAGACCCGCTCTCTCAATTCCGTGGTTACAGATTCTTCCGCCGCCAGTTCGACATGGGGATGTGGCCGACGAATCTGGAATGGTCAGGTCAATATGTATCCGGATGGCACGAAGCTGCGGACGTTGAATTCGCTGATGAAGGAAGCCGGCGTACGGACCGGACTTGTGACCACCACCACGATTACCCACGCCACGCCTGCAGGGTTTGCCGCTTGCTGTGAGAATCGGGGCATGGAGCCGCTCATCGCTGAGCAGTATCTGCAGGCTGAAGTCGACGTGCTCTTCGGGGGTGGCAATAGCTTCTTCGCTGCCGACAAGCGACGAGACAAGCGTGATCTGTATGCCGATTACGTGAGATCTGGTTACAAGATTGCGCGAACCCGCGACGAACTTCTCAGGCTCAAAGGCGACAAGCTCTTGGGGGTTTTCTCGGACAGTCATCGACCCTACTCGGTCGATCAGCAGAATGACGCAGCACTTGCAACGGCAACTCCGACCCTGACTGAAACGGTTCGGACTGCACTTGAGTCCCTTAAGAATTCTCCCAAGGGATTCTTGCTTCAGATCGAAGGTGGCAAGGTGGATCATGCCGCGCACGGGAACGACTTTGCGGGCATGATGTATGACCAGATTGAGTTTGAGAATGCGGTGCGGACCGCCGTAGAATTCGCCCTCCAGGACAAAAACACCCTGGTGATCATTACCGCCGACCATGCAACCGGCGGTCCATCGCTCAATGGCGCCGGTCAGGAGTATATCGAGAGCACGGCCGGGCTCAAGCTTCTATCGGGCATGAAATCCAGCTTTGGCGGTATCACGGGATCGATCAAAGCCGATACGACGGTTTCGGACGTTCAGGACATTGTCCGGCAGAAGCTTGGAATCGGCCTAAGCGGCGACGAGGCGGTGGCTGTGCTCGATGCCCAGAAAGGAAATTCGCCGCTCCGAATCTCAACCTTCCATCGATCCCTTTCCGCTACCTTGGCTGCAGTTCTCGGTAATCACACAAAGGTCACCTGGACAAGCGGCAATCACACCTGCGACCACGTCATGGTGACTGCGGTTGGGCCAGGATGTGAACAGGTGGCGGGCATCACGCCAAACATCAAGTTTTTCGACATGATGCTTGCCGCCAAGGGACTCAAGTGGAGCAATCCCACAATGACCTTTGAGGAAGCGAAGAAGCATTACGACCGAAAGTCTGGCAAGGACCTCGTCGCCGCCCAATGGGTCGATGATGAAATCGACCATTGGGCAGCCTAGCGAAGCTTGATCAGCTGACAATGCCCAAAGGCTTCATCGTCTTCCACTTGCCGCGCGTGAAATCCGGGACGTCGATCGACTGTCCACGATTCTTTACCGACCACTCACTGAGCGGAGTGATGACTGACCAGACGGCCGCGTCGTATACGTCCTGATCCAGCGGTAGGCCATTTCGGAGGCAGTAGACGATTCGCCACAGCATGATGAAGTCCATGCCGCCATGTCCGCCCATACGCCTCGCTTCTTCGCCAACGCGCTTCCAAAGCGGGTGATCGTACTCCGCGTAAAACGGTGTAAGTTTGTCGCCTTCGGTCCACTCATGCGTGCTGGGCGTTTTCCCTTCGATGACGACTCGGTCCGGGAATCCTGCCCAGATGCCTTTGGTCCCTTGAATCAGGTTGTGGCGGGTGTAGGGCCTGGGCAACTGCTCGTCCCACTGGATCATCAACGTCTTGCCGTTAACCGTCTTGGCGATGGTTGTACTGATGTCGCCACAGACGAATTTCAGCTTATTCCATTTGTGATCCTTGGGAAAATGCTCACGCGCATAGATCTCGCGGGCTCGGGATGGCGAAGAAACGGATGATAGGTAATCGAGCCGGTCGCCTCGGTTGACATCCATGTATTGGGCAACGGGTCCAAGTCCGTGAGTTGGGTACAGATTGCCGTTTCGCTCGGCATATTCCAATGTGCGCCACGAGCCCGTCCCATGTTCAACTTCATTCATCTGCCCGCGCAGATCGTGAATGTAGGCCGCCTCACCATGAAGAAGTTCGCCGAAAACTCCCAGCCGGCACATATTGAGCACCATGAGCTCTTCGCGCCCGTAATTGACGTTCTCCATCATCATGCAGTGCTTCTGCGTGACTTCGGATGTATCCACGAGTTGCCAACATCCCTCGATCGTCGTTGCGGCAGGAACCTCGATGAATGCATGCTTGCCGGCCTTCATTGCGTCGACCGCCATTGGCACGTGCCAATCCCACGGGGTGCTGATGATGACCGCGTCGATATCATCGCGATCCAGCATTCGCTTGTAATCCGTATCTCCCTTTGTGTAGAGGGCTGGAGACTTGCCCGTTTTGTCGAGAACCCGCTTGGCGCTTCGCTCGGCGGATGGGACGTGATTATCGCAAATCGCTACTACATCCACACCTTCGATGCTCAGCATCTGGCCAACATGTCCACTGCCGCGTGCGCCGACGCCAATAAATCCGAAGCGAACCCGATCAAGTTTGGGTGCTACGAGCCCAGCAGCAGACTGGGCGCCCTTGGCGGCTCGTTTGTTAAGTTGCGGCTTCTGTTCAGTGGCCATAGAGTGGGTTGCAAGCGCCAAGCTGGCCGCACCAGCGGCGGTGATGAATTCTCGGCGGTCGATCCTTTTGGACATAGTCAAGCTAGGTTATCCAGAACGAGCTTAAAACGCTACTAAACATCGGTATGTCTTCCGACCTCCAATCCGAAACTGTTAAGTCGAATGATTGAGTCCAAGGAGTTGAGGAACCCATGGCAACGACAAAAGACTATCCGAAGCAGCAGCCTCCCCAACATCAAGAGGAACGCCCCGGGCACGAGCACAAGATGAAGCC
>CAMLEL010000056.1 GCA_946478935.1 uncultured Armatimonadota bacterium | reverse complement strand
TCAGTTATTCGAATTTGGTGGCATTTCCCTTCACTTCATCGGGAACGAGCGGAAACTGCCCCTGGAATCGACTTTTCACCCACTGCTGATAAATCCATCTTGTGCGGACCGGAACTCTGTATTCGGCAGGCAACGTGGCTTTGAACTCCAGCCAATCCCGATACTTCCGATCTTCTTTTGCCCGCCAAGCTTTTCGGTCGAGTTGCTCACTGGGCACGACAACCGTTTGAAACGCCGTGTTTTCTTCGATGTAGGCCTCGTTCAGCGCTTCAATGTTCGGGAACCGGATCTTGAGCCAATTGTGATATCGGTTGACCAAGCGGCTCGTGACCTGATTCGGAGCTTGCTGGAATCCAGCCATCCAATAGGTAAGCGGCAGTTTCTCAAGGAATTCACGGTACTTGGCAACTTCGGCATCGGATGCGTCGAGGCCCAGTCGCGAAGATGCGATCATCGCCGCCTCGCCTCGATATCGATCGTCGATGTACTTCCCTAGCAGCGATTCGGGCTTGAGGGAGCCATCTTCGGCTCGGGTTTCAAGTTCTGTCCAAAAAGTGGGAATGAGATTGGTGTCGTTCTGGTCGGTAGCGCCTTTGAAACCGGTCGAAACCATGAGCACGAAGGGGTAAATCGTCGAGATCGCACCGACGCCGAGGATGAAATACAGAACAGCCATCGCGATTCGGGCTCGAGGCCGTTTTCGTCCAACTTTCCCGACCAGGCTCATGTGCGATGTAGGATACCGTTTAAGGCAAGTCAGCCACGCTGGGCAGCCAACTCTGGTCTGAGGGCGCAGTCTGAACCGCTCCTGTCAAGACGAGTAGCGTTTGGCATCCAGCGCGATGGCCAGCTTCAATATCCGTATCCATACGATCGCCAACGACCAAACATTGGTTTGAGTCGTAGTTCGCATCAGATAGGATCAGTTCGATCAGAAATGGATTCGGCTTACCGACGATAAACGGAACCGTCTCGCTACAGGTGGTAATCGCCGACACGACCGAACCCGCGCCTGGAATGAACCTACCCCCTTCCACCGGATAGGTCGGATCGGCATTCGTCGCAATGTACTTCGCCCCGTTGCGGATGTGCTGCATGGCCGAATTCATCAAGCTGTAAGTGAACGATTTGCAGATTCCGACAACGACCGCCTGAGGCGCTGCAGCGTCTGCATCGATCCCACTCGTCTCCAATGTTTCCTTCAGCCCGGGTTCGCCGACAACGAAGACACGCCGCAAGTCGGATTGGGTCAGGTAGGCGCTGACGCCGATGGCCGAGGAATAGATCTCGTGGCGGTGTGCTTCGAAACCCAGGCGATCCAGCTTGCCGAGGTAAATGTCGCGAGTCTGGCTGGAGTTGTTGGTAAGAAAGCGAATCTCAGCCCCACGCCTCCGAAGCCGCGCGAGAGTTTCTGCGGCACCGGGAATCGGCTCGTCGCCGCGGAACAATGTCCCATCCAGATCAAAAATGTATAGGGCATAGGACACGGTGGTTGATTGTATCTGGCTCCAAAGTCCTCACGTGGTTTGGGCATGGCTGGTAGCCTAAAAACCTGTGCTGAGTGTCGCCTTCCGCCGTCTGGAACTTCAAAAACTCTATCCGCTTGCCATCAGTCGTGGCGTCACGAGTTCATCCGAAAACCTTTTTGTCGAAGTCACGGACGGTGAACATACCGGAATCGGCGAGCTTTCCCCTGCCACTGGCAGTATGTGGACGGCTGAGCGGGGTCAGAGTCAACTTGAAGCCTTTTGGCCGCTGGTTGGCGACCTATCCATCCACCAGATTTGGAGAGCTCAGAAGGATGCGAATATCGACCCCCCGGCGATGGCAGCACTAGATGTGGCCCTCTGGGATTTGAATGCCAAACGGGCCGGAATCCCTCTTCACCAAATGTTGGGTCTTGAGAAAGATCAGGCGTGCACCAGCATCACGATCGGGATTAATCCGCCCGAGGTCACCAAGGATCGGGTGCCCGATATTCTTCACCGCACGGGTGCGAAGTGTCTAAAAATCAAGCTGGGATCTCCGGATGGGCGGGAACACGACAAGGCCCATTTTTTGGCCGCAATGGAGTCCGCAAAACCTTTCAACGTCAAGTTGCGCGTCGACGCAAACGGCGGATGGACCGTCGACGAAGCGAAGACAATGATGCCATGGCTGGCAACTCACGGAGTGGATTACGTGGAGCAACCGCTCGTAGAGGGTGCTGAGGAAGATCTGCCCAAGATCTTCGAAAACAGACCCCTGCCGATCTTTGTCGATGAAAGCTGCCGATTCAGCAATGACATTCCCAAGTGGGCTCATGCAGTGGATGGTGTGAACTTAAAGCTGATGAAGTGTGGAGGTATTACCGAAGCGCTTCGAATTGTGGCAACCGCCCGAGCATTCGGACTGAAGACGATGATCGGGTGTATGAGCGAGTCGAGCATCGCAATTGCGGCGGGCGCATAAATTGGCGCACTTTTTGATTACATCGACTTGGATTCTCATCTAAATCTCAATCCCGACCCGGCTCAAGGCGCTCCAATCATTGATGGAGCGATTGCCGTCACCGACGCTCCGGGGCACGGAGGAAGGCTGATTCATGCTTAAAAGAGACGAACCCCTGGCCATCTATATGCAGGGCGCATGCCTGAGCGGCATCGGCAAAATGGGCTCTGGAGTCTTGCGATACTGCCCAAATCCAGTCGCATGCGTCATCGACTCCGAACATGCCGGGAAGGAAACTTCCTCGCTGATGGGCGTCCCGCGCGAAGCCCCCATCGTCGCTACAGTGGCCGAGGCTCGGGCTATGGGCGCCAAGGTCCTCGTGCTGGGCATCGCTCCTCAGGGCGGGTTGATTCCTGCTGAGTGGTATCCGGTAATCGATGAGGCGATCCAGAGTGGCCTTTCGATCGTCAATGGGCTGCACGATCTTTTGGCGCCGAGATACCGTGACTTGGCTCCCGGCCAATACATTTGGGACATTCGCATCGAGCCAGAAGGGATTGGGGTCGCGCAAGGCGCTGCCAGGCACCTTGAAAACAAGCGTGTCCTAATGATCGGAACCGACATGGCCATCGGAAAAATGACCGCGGGCTTGGAGCTGTTCCGAGTCCTCAGAGAGCGTGGAGCCAACGCCGAGTTCGTTGCTACGGGCCAGATCGGCATTACGATCACGGGGCGGGGCATTCCGCTCGACGCGGTCAGAGTCGATTATGCTTGCGGAGCCATGGAAAAGGCCGTGCTCGACGCGTCCGAGCACGCAGAATACGTGATCGTCGAGGGTCAAGGATCTTTGGCGCACCCGGGAAGCACCGCCACCCTGCCACTGATGCGCGGAACCATGCCCACCCACATGGTCCTGTGCCACCGCGCCGGCCAGACCCATCTGCAGAAGCTGAGTGAAATCGAGATTCCACCGCTTGGTGAATTCATCAGGCTATATGAAGACCTTGCCTCGACGATCGGCAACTTCCCGCGGCCCAAAACGATCGGTATCGCCCTGGACACGAGTCATCTGGACGAGTCCGACGCCCTGATCGCGATGGCCAGAATCGAACGAGAGACCGGCTACATGACGGTTGATCCAGTTCGTTACGGACCCGATCGTCTGGCCAACACGCTGATGGGTTACGAGTGCTGCCCCTGCACCAGGGTATAGCTTAGTTCCAGAGCGCACTGACCGGGATCGCCCATATCTTGCCCGTAATCTGCTCAACGGCCTTGCCTCGGTAAAGCACCACTCCCAGCTTGAAATCGTCGCCGGCCAATTCCGATAGGTATTCCAAGCCGCGAATGTCTTCTCGTCCGACGCTTCGGCCAAGGCTGGTTTCAATACCGACAATCGTTCCCCCTTTGGCTTCGAGAACGAAGTCCACTTCAAGCTGGGTTACGGTGCGGAGGTGATGCAGGATCGGCCGCTGGGGCGCGAATCGTGCGAGTTTCTTCAGTTCGAGGGCGACAAAGCTCTTCAGTGTGGATTCCAACCGCTCGGAACTGGCGCTCAGGTTCGCCGTTGAGAGGTTCTCAAGATGACAAAGCAGGCCGGTATCCACCAGATAAGACTTCGGCGTTTTGGTAATGCGGGCCCCTCGGTTGTTGGACCAAGTCGGAATCGTCTGGATCAAGAAGATTGCCTCCAGCAGTTCGATGTAACGGTGCAGGCTCGTGTTAGGAATCCCAGTGTCCCTGGCAAGACCTGAAACATTGAGCGTGGAACCGGATCGCGCTGCGAGGAGCCTCAGGAGTCGGGGGATTTGAGATAGCGCTTCGATGTTCGCCAAGTCTCGTACGTCGCGCTCGATGAGTGCCCGCAAGTAGTCTTCGAACCAACGATCCCGGCTCGCTGAAGACTTGCGCGCTACAGATTCTGGAAACCCTCCGACGGTCATTCGACGTACGAGATCCTCGTCATCGGCTTCCGGGGCCTTGAACGAGAGATCGCCCGCGAACAGATTTGACACAAAATTGGCAGGCGATCCCTCAAGCTCACTCTGACTGAAAGGCAGCAAGTCTACGATCGCCATTCGGCCCGCTAGCGAGTCCGCGACCTTCGGCAGTGTCATCACGTTCGCCGACCCGGTCAGCAAAAATCTGCCCGGGGTTCGATCTTCATCCACAAGCATTTTGAGCGGCAAAAAGAGCTTCGGAACGCGCTGCACCTCGTCGAGAATCAACGGGCCGTCAAAATCCTTCAAAAACTTGAGTGGATTGGCAGTTGCCCGTTCCAACATGAGCAGGTTGTCGAACGTGATGTATCTACGCTCTGGCGTTTCGAACTCGCGTGCCACGGTGCTCTTTCCGCATTGCCTGGGTCCATGGATTAGGACTACAGGCGTGTCCGTCAGCGCGTCTGCCACTTCTACTGAAGCAAGTCGGTCTATCATTGATTGGTGAATAATTTACCACACAATGGAAAATAAAAGCCCAATACCGTTCGGCAATGGTCCATGTCGCTCCAAGTTGCACAGGTTAAAACGCTATACTCTAGCCAATGTGCCGTGTATTGGTCATCGATGACGAAGAAGCAGTGGTTGTCGCCGTAAAGCGACGTTTGGAAAGGGATGGTTTTCAGGTCGAGACCGCCAGTAGTGCGGTGGAAGGAATTGGGATGATCATGGATCGCCCAAAGCCTTACGATGTCGTGGTAACGGATATGAGCATGGACAATCCAGACTCCGGTCTTCAGGTGCTTCACGCTGCCTTTACCAGGGACCTCTTCGCCGAGGTTATCGTGATGACTGCTTACGGGAATGTGGCGAATGCAGTGGAGTGTATGCGTCGCGGCGCCTTTGACTACATCGAGAAGAACGCACCGGGGATAGACGTGTACGAAGTGCTTTCGATCAAGATTGGACAGGCTATGGACCGACGCCGACGCGACGTCCGCACGGTCGAGCTTTGGGAGCGCGCTGCAAAGTCAAAGGAAGCGGTCGGGTAATTCGATGCCCGAACCGATCGTCGGCGTCATCATGGGGAGCAAGTCGGACTTGGACACCATGCAGCCGGCCGCCGACATTCTTCGCGAGTTCGGAATTCCTTGTGAGGTCAAAGTCGTCAGCGCTCATCGCACACCCGAGGCGATGGTCGCATACGCCCAATCAGCTCAGGAGCGCGGCCTTCGCGTAATCATCGCGGGGGCTGGCGGCGCCGCGCATTTGCCTGGGATGGTGGCATCGCTCACCACGCTCCCTGTCATTGGTGTGCCAGTTCAAACCAAGTCGCTTTCGGGGATGGATTCTCTCTATTCGATCGTGCAAATGCCGGCTGGCGTGCCGGTCGCAACGGTGTCGATCGGGAACGGGAAGAATGCGGGCTTGCTCGCACTTAGGATTCTGGCTTTGAGTGATGACCGTCTCGCCGCAAAGCTCGAAGACTTTCGCCAGAGCCAAATTTCAGCGGTCGAGCAAATGAATCGCGAAATCGAAGGCTGAGCTATTTGCCCATGCGGCGCAGGTTCTGTAGGCACCGTTCGACGGATTCCAGCGGCGTCATTCCCTCATAAGACTCATGTTCGACAATGTACCACTGCGTGCCCGCGACGGATTCGCATGCTCCAAAAACCTCTTCCCAGGGAACCATCCCTTCGCCGATTACTTTGGCCCCATGCTCGCCGGACCATTCTTTTAGGTGCACCGTGACCCCTCGACCGGGCCAATCCAGGATCGGTTGAACCGCGTCGGCGCCGCCGGCCATCCCATTGGCAGTATCGTATTGCATCACAAACTCCGGAGTCGTGAGCTCGCCAAGGTGATGCCAAGCGCTCTTCCCATTGGAGAGTGGGACCATGTCACCCGAATGACAGTGGAAGCCGGTTCGCATTCCATGCGGCTTCAATCGCTCGGAAATGACGTTCAACTGATCAGCTGTCTTGCGACAGGCTTCAGGCGTGTTTCTGGTCTCTTCCGGCAGCCAAGGAACGATCAAGTTCTCGCATCCAAGCGCCTGGTGGAACTCGATCGTCCGCTCGATTTGATCCTCTTGGAGGGTAGCAAAGGCCGCGTGAGTACCCGCGACTTTCAATCCAAGTTCATCCAGCCTTCGACGAACTTCTTCGGCTGAGTGTCCATGGTAGCCGGCGAACTCCACGCCCGCGTATCCCATTTGTGCCACCTTGCAAATGGTCCCCAAGAAATCTTGAGCGCAGTCTTCGCGAACCGAATACAACTGGAGTGCGATCGGGATGGACATATTGCCGGAACGTTACCCCTTCCAACGGTACAATTTCTCCTTCCATGACCATCGATGAGCAGCTTGCGATCTTGCGCCGAGGAACGGCGGAGATCATTTCTGAAGCCGAACTCCGCAAGAAATTGGAACTCGGACGGCCGCTCCGGGTCAAGTTGGGCGTCGACCCGACGGCGCGTGATGTAACGCTGGGTTGGGCCGTGGTGTTGCGCAAGCTACGAGACTTTCAGCGACTGGGGCATCAAGCCGTGCTCGTTATCGGAGATTTCACCGCGATGATCGGTGACCCCAGCGGCAAGAGCAAGACTCGAAAACAACTGACCGCCGAGGAGGTTTCGACAAATGTCGAAGCCGTAAAGGCTCAGTTCGGCAAGATCCTAGACATCCAAAAGACGGAGATTCGCCCAAACAGCGAATGGCTTGGCAAGATGGACTTTGAGGATGTCTTGCGCCTCTGCGCCAAGATCACCGTTGCCAGAATCATGGAGCGGGATGATTTTTCGAAGAGATGGGAATCGCACCAGCCCATCGCCATGCATGAACTCATGTATCCGTTGCTCCAAGGAACCGATTCGGTTGCGTTGGAGGCCGATATCGAACTCGGTGGGAATGATCAGAAGTTCAACAACCTGATGGGTCGGCAACTCCAGGAGGCAAACGGCCAGCACCCCCAAGGGGTGGTCTTGTCACCCTTGCTGGTTGGGACAGACGGCAAGGAGAAGATGAGCCAATCGCTTGGCAATTATGTCTCGATCATGGATACACCGAATGACATGTTCGGCAAGACGATGTCGATTCCAGATGACCTCATAGGCAACTGGTTTGAGCTGTGTACGGACGTTCCTCTCGATGAAGTCAGTTCGCTGACCAGACCTGGCGCAAACCCCCGAGATGCCAAGGTGCGATTGGCGAAAGAAATCGTCACTCTCTATCACTCGGCGGACGACGCAAATGGTGCGGAACGATACTTTGTCGAAACATTCAGCAAGCGTCAGCAACCGGTCGATGCTGAAGAAATGGAAATCCCTACCGATCTGGATGATCCTATTCCCCTTGCCAATCTGATCGTTGCCCTCCGGTTGGCCAAGAGCAATGGAAACGCCCGAGATCTGATGAAACAAGGCGGAGTCAGTTTGAACGACGAGAAGATCACAGATCCCTTTTCAAAGATCGAGCGCGAGAGACTCTCTGGCAAAACATTGAGAGTCGGCAAGCATCAGTTTCGAAAACTTGTTTGAAGACTGAGCGCACAACGCTCTCCCAAGACTAATCTTGTAATGGCACTGACCTAACGAGATCGTCGTCTATGGACTGCATGGGGGCAGTCCGAATTGGACGGCCCTATTGATGATAAAGGAGAGCAATAGACATGAATCGATTTGCGACGATCGGCTTGGCGGCTATGATCGCATTAGGGCTTCTCGGCTGCGGTGGTAGCGGCGACGGATTGACGAATACCCCCAACCCACGCGTGAGGTTGGCGAACCTAATGCCCGGCATTCCAAATGCCATGGCAAGAGTGGGATCCGACACCATCAGCGAGACCATCGGATTTGGCACCCTGAGTGACTTTGCCATTACGCCCAATGGCGATAAGGACCTTACGGTTGGCGACTCGACTTTCGACAATCTGGCGACCCTTGCAGACCAGTTATTTGAGAATAGCGAGCGTTATACCGCCATCGCCTACGGCACGACTCCGCGAGCGATCATCCTCTCTGAGGATGACAAGAGTGGCGTCTCGACTGATAACGTCGCGATCCGAGCCGTCCACGCGGCGCAGGGTGCGAATAATGTGGATGTTTATCTCTCAGCGCCTGGCGATCCGCTGCCTGCGGCACCGGCCATCGATGCACTGGGAGTTGGATCTTCATCTGACTTCAGCATCGTCGATGTTGGCGCGACCAACACGTACCGAGTGCGCGTCTTTGCGGACGGCGATACGACAACAGCTTTGGTCGATCAAACCATTGCGGTTGAACCAGGCGATCGCGTTACGGTGATCGTTTATGCAGACGCCGGACAAGGCAGCGGATTCAACGCTCTAGTCTATCAAGAGAACATCGACTAAACGAAAATGGTCCCATTCGCGTAACTTGATGCGAATGGGGCCAGTCATACGCCTTGTGAACAACTCATCTGTACCAACTCGGAGCGCAACTCCTTGGGGTGCGATCTTTTCGTTGTTTTTGGGACTCCTGTATGGAGTGTCCCCGATTGACCTCATTCCTGATTTGATCCCATTCTTGGGTCTTATCGATGACGCGGCGATCGTGCCGATCATGCTCATTCTCGCTTTCTTTCAATACATGAAGGCCAAGAAGCAGCGGGTCGCGGTTCCTGCCGAAAGCAAGGTGATCGTGATGCCCAATCAGGTCAAGTAGTCAGCGTCTGCTTGCGGACACGGAGAACGCAACCACCAGGTAGATCAGCAGGCACACGGGTCCGACCACCCATGCCAAACATCCGAGGAGCCCGATCACTTCTTCCATCGCGCTCTTCGGCATCCTGTCTCGGAGGCCGCCCATGATATCCATGACTCTGGCGCCGTGCCCCATGCCGGTCAATGCCAACACGATCCCGCTGATCGGCAAGAGCGTCGCCACAACGGCATTGCCGAAGTCGATCTCCAAAATCTTCCAGTAGAACCACACTAACAGCGATACCCGGTAGAGGGATACGAATCCGAGTGCGTAGAGATTGTAAGTCGAAGCGGCGTTGCCCCCGGCGAGTTGCTCAATCGGCACGGCATAGACGAGTCCAGGAAGGCTTGTGGCAGCCACAAATGCGAGAAACGATCGGTATCCCATTCGGTCGA
>CAMLEL010000055.1 GCA_946478935.1 uncultured Armatimonadota bacterium | reverse complement strand
TTCGCCCGAGGCACTGAAGAACTTCATCGCCTTGATCGGGTGGTCTCCGGGAACCGAGCAAGAAGTCTTTACCGAGCCTGAATTGATCGAGGCCTTCGACTTGAAAGGATTGCAACCGTCCCCGGGAAGGTTCGACATGGAAAAGCTGCGATGGCTGAACGGTCATCGAATTCGGCAGCTTTCGCCTTCAGATCTGCTGGATGAGCTTGTCAACTATATCGAGACTCCTTACACGAAGTCCTACTGGATGGCCTTTGTGGATGAGAATCCAATGCCCAACAAGGCGCCGGTAATCGGTCCTGATGTCTGGGCGCGCCTCGAAAGGTTGCGGCAAGCAGCGGTAACCGACCGAGATTATGCCTTGCAGTGCGTGGCGCTGGAACAAGAGCGTGTTCAAACTTTTGCCGACTTTGGGGAGGCCTGCGAGTTCTTTTTGGTCGAGGAAGTGTCATTTGATCAGAAAGCGATCGACAAGTGGTTTGGGCAAGAGCACGTGGGTCCGCTATTTGATTTCCTGATCGAGCGGCTCTCAGCGCCGCGACATCCGGAGACTCAGGGTGCTTCGGTCGAATGGTGCGAGTCCATGATCAAGGAGTTTGCCGAATCGCGAGGGATGGAGAAGATCGGTCCGGTGGTCCATCCGACTCGAGTAGCGCTGACGGGCAAGACGGTCGGACCGGGTTTGTTCGAATTGATGAGCGTTTTGGGTCCAGAACGTATGTTGCGAAGACTCAAGCGGGCTCGGGAAATGGTCGGTTAGAGCTACGGGATGGTTCAGTGAAGATCATCGACACCAAAGTTGAGGACCCCCGGCCCGCGCTAAGGGCGCGCGGTGTGCGTTACGACCAGGAAGTAGTGGATGTGGTCGCCGCGATTATTGCCGATGTTCGCAAACGAGGCGACGCCGCACTGCTCGAAAACGCCCGACGGTTCGATTCCCCGTCGCTTGAGACCTTGCTTGCCACCCAGGAAGAGATCGATGAGGCGATGCCTATCGCAGAGCATGCTTTTGCGATCGATCATGCCATCGAACGTGTGAAAGAGTTTCACGAGATGCAACTCTCGGCACTGACTTCGGGCTGGAAGGAAAGCGATTTCCAATCGGCGGAAGTGCGCCGGAAATCAGGTCAGCCGAGGCATCACGTCGCCAACAAGCGCTGGACCTGGAAGAAGCCGAACGAACCAGGCATCGGTCAGCGGCTTTCACCGTTGACAAGCGCAGGGATTTACGTTCCCGGCGGCAATGCGAACTATCCGAGCTCGGTGATTATGAACGTGGTTCCGGCGCAGGTTGCCGGCGTGAACGTTGTCACGGTGGCGACACCGGCAAGAACCGACGGCTCGCTCTCGCCCGCCGTGCTCTATGCGGCCAGATACTGCGGAGTCGCAAAGGTCGTCAAGGTCGGGGGCGCGGCTGCAATCGCGGCGATGGCGATCGGGACGGAGAGCGTTGAGCGATCCGACAAAATCGCTGGACCCGGGAATCGGTACGTGAATGAAGCCAAGCGGCAGCTCTGGGGCTCGGTGGGGATCGACGGATTTGCCGGGCCAAGCGAAGTTTGTGTGATGGCGGATGAAACAGCGAATGCAGTCTTTGTTGCGGCCGATTACCTGACTCAGATCGAACATGCAGCTGATAACGTCGGCTTGTTAATCTGCACGTCGGAAGCAAAACTACAGGAGATTCAGGCCGAAATTGAGCGGCAGCTCACGGGCTCAGCGAGGGAATCCACGATGCGGGCCGCAATCGCTGACTTTGGGGCGGGCTTCCTGGTTCGTGATTTGGAAGAAGCCTGTGAACTTGCCAACCTCATGGCTCCTGAACACTTGAGTTTGGCAGTCTCCAATCCGGACCGCATTGTTGGGCAGATTGTGAATGCAGGGTGCGTCCTCATCGGCGAATGGACTCCAGAAAGCGCAGGCGACTACTGCGCGGGACCTTCGCATACATTGCCAACCTCGACTGCGGCAAGGTTTGGATCTCCGGTCAACGTATTGGACTTTCTCAAGATTCAGAGCCTGATTCAACTCGATCGGACAGGAGTCCAGGGCCTGATCCCGACGATTGAGGCATTCGGTCAAATGGAGGGCTTTCCGGCACACGGCAACGGGGCATCGAAGCGGAAAACAGAAGGGGGTCCCTGACGGCCTTCCCGCCCTTTCGAGCGGGATCACCGTTGTGGCAACTAGATTAGACTCGAGGAGCCAGTAGGCTCGTTCGAAATCCCCAAAACCTCAAGAAGAGGCATCTCTAACCTACATCAGATTTGACAGTTTGCAAAGGACTTTTTTGAGAGTTTTTCCCTATCGGGGAACTTCTGGAACCTGGTTGCAGTAGCAGGTGAATTCTCCCTGAAATAGCCGCAGATAAGCGGCAATTCGCGATGAGGCGGTGCATGAAAAACCGCTGACCCGGGGTACCCTCGCACGCGTGTCAGCGACGCTGGGATTCGTAGGTTTGGGCACGATGGGCGAGCCAATGGCCGGGCATCTCGCCGGTCTGGGGAACCCGCTGTATGTCTGGAACCGGACGCCCGGAAAGTCATCACGACTTGAGTCGCTGGGCGCTAAGTCAGTGGGGTCGATTTCAGACTTGGGAGAGCTATGCGACTTCGTTTTCCTTTGCGTCAATCGAACTGAAGACGTGGAAGAGTGCCTGACCGGGTTGACCCAACGAGCCAAGCCGGGAGCGATCTTTGTCGACCACTCGACCATTTCGCCGACGGGCGCGAAGAACTTCCATAAGGACTTGGAAGACAAGGGCTTGCGATTCGTCGATGCCCCGGTAACCGGTGGCAGCATGGGTGCGCAAGCCGGGACACTGACGATTTTCTGCGGAGGCGATGCGGGGACCATTGAGCAGGTGCGACCGTTCCTGGCCCGATATGGCAAGCGCGTCGAACGGGTGGGCGGCCCAGGCGCGGGTCAGATGGCGAAAATGTCGAATCAGATTGCGGTTGGCGGCGCCCTGCTGGCCCTTTGCGAGAGCTTGAGTTTTGCCAAAAAGGCCGGCTTGGACGTGGCTCAAATTCGCGAACTCGTCGGCAGCGGAGCTGGCGGAAGTTGGGCGTTTGCGAATTATGGGCCAAAGATTCTGGAGTCGGACTGGTCACCGGGATTCAGCGTGAAGAATCAAAGGAAGGATTTTGGCTACTGTCTTTCGGTCGCCGAGGAAATCGATGCGGCGCTTCCCGGCACGCAGTTGGTTGACCGCCTTCTCTCTCTGCTGGAAGATGAAGGGCACGGAGAATGGACCACGGCGGCGCTGTATGAAATCATGATGAGGATGGACGCGTCGAGTTGAGTCTTGCGGTCGAAATGACCGGCATCTCCAAGCGCTTTGGTGCGGTTCAAGCCTTGGACAGTGTGGATTTGCATGTTCCTTCAGGCTCCATCCACGCAGTCGTTGGAGAAAACGGGGCGGGGAAATCGACCCTGATGAACGTCCTTTATGGAGCCGTGCGCCCGGATGCGGGGACGATTTCAATCGAGGGGAACCCGGTTCAAATCCAAAGTTCTGCTCAGGCGATCGAACTTGGAATTGGCATGGTCAGCCAACATTACGGGATCATTCCGGGACTCACCTGCCTGCAGAACCTGATCTTGGGCGCGGAAGGTTCGGCCCTGCTCGATATCCGGCGAGCCGAGGCACGGGCGCAATCGCTGAGCGAGAAGATGGGATTCCAATTCGATTGGCAGCGAGACGCTGCCGAGTTGAGTCCGGCGGGAGCCCAGAAGCTTGAGATTTTGAAGCTGCTGTGGCGAAATTCCCGGATCATGATCCTGGACGAGCCGACCGCGATGCTTTCACCCTCCGATGGAAAGGCCCTGTTTGATAGCTTGGAGCAACTGGCGCACGAGGGCAACACGATTTTGCTGGTGACGCACCGGCTGCCGGAGGTTTTCGACCATTGCCAGTCCGTTTCTGTCCTGCGGGGTGGGCGAAAGGTGGCTGAGAAGTCGGTGGCAGATACCCATTCTCACGAACTGGCTGAACTGATCGTCGGGCGGAGCTTGGAGTCGGCCTCCGTTCATGCGCCGACGTTGGGTCCTCCCGTCTTGCAGTTGAAAGGTCTTTCCGTTCTCGACCGAAGAGGCCATCGGGCGGTCAAGTCTGTCGATCTGAGACTGCATGCGGGCGAAGTAGTTGGTGTTGCGGGTGTGGACGGGAGCGGTCAACGCGAACTCGTTCACTCGATTTTAGGTGTGTTGCGGCCAGCAGAAGGTTCGGCTCTGCTAGGTGAGGTTGCATTGGACTCCCTGAGTTCGGGAGAACGGCTCGCTCAAGGCATGCGCGTCATCCCGGAGGATCGGCACGACGAAGGTGTAATCGAGGAATGGTCCTTAGAGGAGAATGCTGGGCTTGGACTGCATCGGAGCGCCCCGTTCGCCAAAGGTATTTGGGTCGATGAATCCAAGCGCGGGCAGGCGGCCGTCGCAATTGCTTCTCGATTCGAAACCAAGCATGGCGGGCTGGGTCAACCGATCTCCAGTTTGAGCGGTGGCAATCAACAGCGCTTTGTTGCGGCTCGGGCCCTGTTCGGTGAGCCGAAGCTGATACTGGCCTATCAACCGGCAAGGGGCTTGGATTTGGCGGCGACCCGCAGCGTTTACGAAGGCATCCAATCGGCATGCGATCACGGCGCGGCGGCGTTGGTGGTGAGCTATGACCTCGATGAACTGATCGATCATTGCGATCGAATCGTGGTGATGAATCGGGGCGAGCTGCGAGAGGCTCCCCAGGGCCACGAACGAGACCGTGAAGCCATTGGACGACTGATGGTGGCGGCGGAATGAAGAGGCTCGTATCGATCGTGATCCTGATACTGGCGGCGATCGCCCTATTGGTGGTTGCAGTCATCGTATCCGGGGCTCAGCCCATCGAGGCGCTTTCGAGCCTGCTAAAGGGCAGTTTGGGCTCTCCACGCGCGATTTCCGACACGCTTCGTGAAACCAGTCCGTTGCTGATGGCCGGCGTAGCTGTGTACTTGGCCCTACGCGCGGGTTTGTTCAATATTGGCGTTGAAGGGCAGTTTACGGTTGGTGCTTGTGCCTGTGCGGTGGTGGCGTTAACAATCCCTGGATGGCCTGGCATCTTGCTCGGATCAGCTGCCGGCGTTGCCGCCGGCGCTCTGTGGGCGTTGCCGGCGGGGTGGATCCGGGCGTATCGCGGCGGGCACGAAGTGATTACCACCATCATGCTTAACAATGTGGCCGCGCTTCTGACGACCGCATTGGTGGCGGGCCCGATCAAAGACCCCACGCAGGAGGGAACGACGACGGCCAATCTGGCGGAAGCAACACACATGCCCAACGTCCTTGCCACTGGCGATTGGACGATCAACGCATCGTTCTTCATGGGGCTGCTCGCAATGATCGGACTTGGCTTTTGGCTAAGACGGACGGTGGCGGGCTTTGAGCTGCGAGCGGTTGGTGCGAATCCTGTGGCGGCGACGCTTGCAGGAATCGACTCCAAGCGCGTGATTGTGAAGGCGATGGCGGCATCGGGCGCGATTGGCGGTCTAGCGGGCGCAATGCAAGTGCTGGCTTACCAACATCGGTTCTATGCGGGACTTTCCTCGGGCTATGGCTTCGATTCATTGGGAGTCGCTCTGTTGGCCGGTCCCTTGGCAATTGGCTTGCTGCCGGGGGCGTTTCTATTTGGAATGCTGAACAAGGGCGGCGCGGCGCTTCAGATTCTCGGTGTACCCAAAGGCATCACAACAATCGTTTTGGGAATTCTTGTCGTGATTGCGGCAGCGATCCGATATCGACGGGTGAAGGCGGTCGAGTCGTGACGCTGATTTCGATTTTGCTCAGTACATTGATCGTGGCCGGACCATTAATTCTGGCCGCGTTGGGCGGGTTGGCCAGCGAGCGCAGTGGCGTGATCAACTTGGCTCTCGAAGGCAAGATGCTAATGTCAGCCTGTGTGACCGGGCTAACTGCCGTCGCCTTTCAAAATCCGTTCCTTGGGGTGGCATGCGGGGTTGGTTCGTCGATTCTGCTTTCGCTTTTGCACTGGCTGCTCACGCAAAAGTATGCGGTCGATCACATCATCAGCGGTATGGCGATCAACCTCCTGGCCATCGGGGGAACGAACTACCTCTTCGATGCCTTCGCAGATCGAGAATCGTCGGGCAGTGTGCCGGTCATACCCACGCTGATGCTGAACTTGGGATCAGCAGGCAGGTTCCAGGTTTCGGTTTTCCTCATTCTTGCCTTTGCCCTACCGTTTGCCATACGGTGGTATCTGGCCAAGACTCGGGGTGGGCTGCGGCTGTGGGCGGTGGGAAACGATCCGGTCAAGTCTCGACTTGTCGGCATTCGTCCGTTACAAGTGCGCTTTGCGGCACTGGTAGCAACCGGCATTCTCACAGGCCTTGCCGGGGCGATGATCCTGAGTAATGTCGGCAGATTCACCAACGAGATGACCGCGGGTCGCGGATATATTGCCCTGGCTGCTCTTATTTTGGGTGGTTGGCGGCCGATTCCGGCCCTTGCTGCCTGTCTGGGATTTGCCCTATTTGAAGCGGTTCAGCTGCAGCTTCAGGGCACCAATGTGCTGGGAGCCCAAATACCATCTGAGGCGTGGCAGGCGCTGCCATACGTGGTTACGATAATCGCCTTGGCGGGATTCTTGGGCAAGGGGCGGGTTCCACTTGGGTTGGGCAAGTCTTAGATCCACTTTTTCCAACGGAAAAGCCCCATGATCAGGAGTCCGGACGCGACCATCAACAGAAGCGCGAAAGGATATCCCCAGAACCAGTTGAGTTCGGGCATATGCTTGAAGTTCATGCCGTAAATGCCCGCGATCAGAGCGCCGCTCATTAGGACCGTGCTGATGACGGTCATCTTCTTCATGACCGTGTTTAGGTTGTTCGAAACTGCGGAAAGGTGGACATCGAGCGCGGAGGTCAGGGTTTCCCGATTGATATCAGCGAGTTCGGACAGGCGGAGTGTGTGGTCATAGACATCCTGGAAGTAGACGCGGGTATCGATAGGAATCAAGTCGAGGTCACGGCGCAGCAGCCCATTCATAATGTCCCGGATCGGTGTGACATGCCTCCGCATTTCGATTAGCCGACGCTTGAGCTGCAGCAGATTCCGCAGTTGGCGATTGTCACCTTGGTAGATCTCATCGACCAAGTCGTCGACGGCTTCTTCCATGTTATCGGCAACTATGTAGTATTGGTCTACGACGGTGTCGATCACGGCGTGCATCACTTCTGCGGGGCGGGTTCCGACGCGATCCGGATTGCGTTGCCAGCGCTGAAACCACTGGTCGATGTGGGGACTCGGGTGACCTGAAACGGTTACCAGAGATGACTGAGTGAGGAAGAACCCAACTTCCCGGTATTCGTCCATCCCATTCACGCTCACCACCTCGGCGATGGACAGGAAAAGATGGTCATCGTACTCGTGCAATGTCGGGCGTTCGAAGTAGCTCAGAGAGTCTTCGACGGCCAGTTCATGGAATCCCAGCGAATCGAGGAGGAATTTCGATATGGCTTCGGCATCGCGGTACTCAAGATGTATCCACGCAGTGCGGTTCGGATCGTTGAAGGCTTGGAGGGCTTCCGCTTCATTCGCGACTCTCGAGCAGGCTCCATTTGAGAGCACGTTTCCTTGAATGGTGAACGGGGCATCCACGGGACCATTATAGGTTCTTGGGAACGCAAGGGCACTTTCACAGTCCAAAATCCGTATTGATGCTCAGATTGAACCGGTTGATCCTTTTCGCGCTCTTTTTGAGCGGACTTGCGCACGCGTCTCCCATTCCAACTTCGGAAGTCGCTTGGGTGGGCGATTATCAGACGGCTTTGACAAAGGCCAAGTCCAGCAATCGGTTGATGATGATCTACATCTATTCCGAGTGGTGCCCTTATTGTCGCCAACTGGACAAGGTGACGTTTCCTGACCCGACGGTAGTCGCAAAATCTCGGAAAGTGGTGCCGTTCAAGATCGACGCCGGAGAGAAAGCCAATAAATCCCTAATCAAGAAGTTTGGGCTGCTGGGATTTCCCACGATTCTGTTTGTCGACCGAAACGAGCAGATTCAGGGAAAGATTCCGGGATATGAGGGGCCGGAAGCATTCGCGAAGGATATTGACCGGTTCGTGGCTTCCTACCGGGCAGCACCCTCGATGAAGGCCCGATTGGGGCGTAATCCCAATGACAGCGAAGGGAACGTCTGGATGGCTGCCCTGTTGGCATGGCGGAGCGACGTGGCGGGTGCCGAGCGTCATCTACAGATCGCAAGACGCGGCAGGTATCGAGGCATCTGGTATGCCCGAGCCCTGTGCGCAATTGGCGACATCCACCAGATTGGGAATCGGATCGACCGGGCCATCCCCCTATTCAAGGAAGCGGTGGTGACTGCCCAGGACCCTTACGACATGGGCTATGCGAAGATTTCGATCATGTTTTGCCACAGCATGAAGAACGATAAGGAGTCGATGCTGGCAATGGCCCGTGAAATTCTGGCGACGCCCGGAATGATGGAGGAGTATAAAGATACGGCCCGCCAAATTCTACGGAAGGCAGACTTGCCTTAACCGCATTCTTCATTCGTAGGCGAGTCCATTGTTTACAGCATTGTTGTCCAGAAATGGACATCCCATGACCTTTGGCAAGCGGAAAGTCTCCGGCCTGTCATACTGACCCGAGTCCCGCGACGCGGGATATTTTTATGTCCACATCCAAATCCAATCTTCATTTTGCCTGCCTCAACCTGGCTGCCCCGATTTTGCGGCAGCTCGATACGCTTGGCTTTACTATTCCGACTCCGATCCAATCGGAGGCGATTCCCCATGTTTTGAGTGGCCGCGACGTCATCGGGATTGCCCAGACCGGCACCGGCAAGACGCTGGCATTCGGGCTTCCGATGCTTCAGCAGTTGATGGATACCGACGGTGTGGGCCTCATCTTGGCGCCGACGCGCGAGCTTGCTCTCCAGATCGATGAAGAATTGAAGAAAGTTGGCGGTAGCCTTGGACTGCGGACGGCGGTTCTGATCGGGGGCGCGCCAATGAATAGGCAGGTCGGTGACCTCCGCAAGCGACCCAACGTGATTGTTGCGACTCCAGGTCGCCTAAAGGATCACCTTTGGCAGCGGACTACCAATTTGAAACGCGTCAAGGTGGTCGTGCTGGATGAGGCAGACCGAATGCTGGACATGGGATTCGCACCGGCAGTCCGGCAGATCATGGACCAAGCCCCAACTGAGCGGCAAACGATGTTGTTCTCGGCAACGATGGCACGCGAAGTCCTCGACTTGGCATCCCAGTATTTGAAGGATCCCATTCGCGTGGAAGTCGCTCCGCAGGGCACCCCGTCTGAATTGGTTGCACAGGAACTGCATGTGGTGGAGCGTGAGAACAAGCCAGATCTGCTGGGCTCTGTCCTTTATGCCAGCGAAGGCACGGTTTTGGTGTTTTCTCGGACTCGTCACGGCGCCCGCAAGGTTGCGCGGAACGTGCGTGACCTCGGAATCTCGGCGGCTGAACTGC